>JAIXZB010000216.1 GCA_027489915.1 Rickettsiales bacterium
GGGGGAGCATGCCAATTGCGCGCATGACATTGATGATGCCTTGTACGCCAGTTTTCGATACGCGGGTATCGAATCTTAATGCTGAGCCGCCCTCAAAAAGCAGGGTGGGAATATTTTTCTCTGCCACCATTTCACGAAGTGATCCATCGCGTGGCGATGCATTGAGGACTACGGGCGCCCCAAAGGCTTTTGCCAGTTCCATATCGGCAGCTTTGTTGAAGTTGACGCGCACTTGAGGAAGATTTCTGCGATGAATGGCGGCGGTGTGCAAATCAATGCCATGGGTGCATTTCTCGATGATTTCGCTGCGGAAAATATAGGCTATCTGCGATGCAAGCGAACCATGTTTTTCGCCTGGGAAAGAGCGATTCAAATCCCTGCGATCGGGTAGATATCGGGATTTGTCATTGAAGCCAAATATATTCACGATGGGGATTGCGATGAGTGTCCCTTTTAATTTTGTCAATGCTTTGTGTTTAAGCAATCTTCTAACAATATCGACACCGTTAATTTCGTCGCCGTGAATAGCTGCTGAGACAAACAGGGTTGGGCCATCTTCTTTGCCGCGCCAGACAGAAACGGGGATTTTCATATCTGTGTAATCGTAAAGTTTAGCAACGGTGAGGGCTATGTGCTTACGTTCTCCCAGAGCTATGTTTTGCCCTGCAATGTTAAAGTGTGTTGGCATATTAAAACCATTTCAGACGTTTAAGAATTATCAATTGTATGGCAGCGCAAATAACTAGAATGACAACAACGACTGCGAATGCATAGGCGCTCTTCGCTCCCGGGATTCCTTCTACGTTGATGCCCAATAGCCCTGTAACAAACGTGAGGGGAAGAAATATGGCTGAGACAATAGATAGCAAAAAAGTGTTGCGGTTCAGACGATTTGAGAGCGCAAAGCTTAATTCGTCATGCACGATTTGAGAGCGTTCGCGCAGCGCATTAAGATCTTCGATATGGCGTGACATGCGGTCGAATGATTCGAGCAGAAGCTTTTTATCGCTGCTTTCCAGCCATTTCTGATCCGATAAACGAAGCCTTGCCAACGTGTCGCGCTGCGGAGCAAGGTAGCGATGAAATAGTATGGCTTGTTTGCGCACTTCGGTTATCTGCTCGCGCAACGCTGCATCGGGCTGTTCGATGATGAGTTCTTCGGCGTTATCCATTTCCTCGTTAAGCTGGGTAATGGTTGGATCCATGCGTGTGCAAAGTGTGTCGGACAACATCGCTACGAATTCGCCAGGGTTGTTGGGGCCGACACCTTTTATTAAGGCTTCTCTGATGTCATGAACGGCACGTAGCCGTCTTTTTCTAACACTGATAATGCGTTGCTTGTTAGCGTGGATACGAATGGAAACCATATCTTCTGGTTCTTCACCCTCGTTGAGGTTGACCCCTCTGAAAATAATGATAGCCCCGTCGCCTGTTTCATTCACACGTGGGCGGGTTTCCTGCTGAAGGAGTGCATCTATGGAATATTCTTCTAGCCCGCTATACTGTTCTAGCCAGCTGCGTGTGTGAGGGTCATCTAAGAAAAGATGAATCCAATAATTATTAGAGGGTAATTTGCCATTAAAAATGGGAGAGGTGTCTAGCTCAGTGGCTCCACCAGTCCCGTTCATTTGATAGGCAAATAATATGCAGGGCAATGTTGCTGCATCTTCGACTTCCATCGTTTCTTTGCGCGGTGGGACAATCATAGTTGAGGTGCCGCCTGTATTGCGGTTGGTAGCGATGCTTCATCGGATTTAAGAACGCGAAGTACTTGCTGAGGATAGGGGATGGAAATGTTGTTGGCCTTGAATTGATCCCAGATGGCAAGCATTACATCGCTTTTGGGCTCCATTCTTCCGTCCGTAACGTCGGCAACCCAGAAATGAAGAATAAGTCCTATGCCATGATCGCCAAAGGCATCTAGAACGCACATGGGGGCAGGGGTTTTGATGCAGCGTGGATGTTTTGCCGCTTCGCCGAGCATGATCGAGCGCACCTGATGAAGATCGGATTCGTATTCTACACTTACTCTTATTTCTACACGTGCTTTTTTGTTGGAGTATGTCCAGCTCGCTACGCGTTGTGTGATGAAATCTTCATTGGGAATAAGTAGTTCTTTGCCATCAACTGTTTCGATACGAGTGAAGCGCGCACCCGTGTGCCTTACAAACCCTGAAGTGCCATCTGAGAGTTCTATCATGTCATCGACTTCGATGGATTTTTCAAACAATAAAATGATGCCACTGACAAAGTTTGAGGCAATTTTTTGTAAGCCAAATCCCAACCCCACACCAAGCGCACCGCCGAAAACAGAGAGTGCAGTGAGGTCGATGCCAATGAGTTGAAGTGCAAAAATGAATACGAAAAAGTACAGAAAAATCTGAAACATCTTCATGATAAGAATGCGGTTACTTGCACGAAGGTTTTTAAGCTTTTTCAGGCGCACTTCTGTTATGCTGGTTATGAATCCTGTAAGCCAGATGAGTACACATATTGTGACAAGGGTTTTTATGATGGCATAGACAGTGATATCGAATGTGCCGATTGAAATTTCTAGTGATTTCAGAGTTTTTGTAAGTGGTTTCCATACGTTAAAAAGGTGTAGAAGTGTTACGGGGGCAATAAGAAGTGAAGCGACCCAGCCTGCTGTCTTGCGTGAGGTCATGAGCATGACAAGTCTGATAGCAAACCATGCCACAGTAACTTTAAGTGCCAGTGGCAGTAAAATCATGTCGATTTCTAGGTGCCTGTAGGTGGCATGTGCGATTCCTGTTAGACCGATGGCAGTTAACGAAGCCAGAAGTGGAGCCAGAAAATCAATGAGTTTGGATTTCCAGTTGCGGTGAGGAATGGTGTCTATCGCTCGGTTGAGTAGGCTTCCCAGCAGGAGAGATGAAAAAATTATTGCAATGAAAATAAGGGTTTCAAACCCCGACAACCTATCGATGGCGTAATGCATCTGTGGTAGTAAATGGGTTTGGGTAATCGTTTGAATCTCGTTTTCCATATGCATACCTATGAACAGAGATTAAGTTTCTGCAAATGATTTAAGTATTCTACGCACCGTAATCTGTTGCAAATAATGCACTGCACAAAGTACTTGCAAAATAGTTCTTTGTGCATATTATCCAATGCAATAAATAAAAAATTACGTTGCTGTGAACATTACATTGCCTCGGGCGTGGTGCCCGATGCTTATACCTATGGAGGATGTATGTTCCGAAAGCTTTTACAACTAAGTATTCCACTTATACTATTATCATCACCAGCACTTGCAGATGGCCCTACTATTGACAGTGGAAACACTGCTTGGCTATTAATATCATCGGCGCTTGTGATGCTCATGACGCCAGGGCTTGCGTTGTTTTATGGCGGCATGGTGAATCCTAAGAACGTGGTTTCTACGTTGCTGCAAAACTTTATGGCACTTGCTGTTATAGGTATCGCATGGATTGTGGTTGGATACAGCCTGGCTTTCACCGAAGGTAATGCTTTTATTGGTGGCTTTAGCAACGTGATGTTTGAAGGCCTTATTAACACTACATATGGTGATACTGGCATTCCCTACATTGCATTCGCTATCTTCCAGATGATGTTTGCTATTATTACGCCTGCACTCATCACTGGTGCATTTGCCGAGCGTGTGAACTTTAAAGCATGGCTCTTTATAATGCTTGTCTGGAGCTTAGCTGTTTACGTTCCTGTTGCTCACTGGGTTTGGGGTGCAGGTGGCTGGATTGCAGCTAAAGGTGGCTTAGACTTCGCTGGTGGCCTGGTAGTTCACATCACGGCTGGTTTCTCTGGCCTTGTGGCAGCGTTACTTTGGGGTAAACGTAGCAGTGGTCATGGAGATCATCCATTTGACGTTACCTTGATTATGCTTGGTGCAGCATTACTATGGTTTGGCTGGTTTGGCTTTAATGCTGGTTCAGCTCTTACCTCGGGTGCGCTTGCATCCTATGCATTCCTCAATACCTTTGCAGCGGCTGCATCCGCATTTGTTGTGTGGGTTATCGTTGATTGGTGCCGCGTTGGCAAACCTTCAGCAGTTGGGGCTTCCATTGGTATCGTTGTTGGTCTGGTAGCGATTACTCCAGCAGCTGGTTTCGTAACAGTATCTTCGGCACTTATTATTGGTGTTGTTGCAGCTGTTATCTGTAACTACTTCGCAGTGTTCATCAAGAAAGCTACGCAGATTGATGATGCGCTTGATGTGTTTGCTTGCCATGGTGTTGGTGGTGTCGTGGGCTCCATCCTAACTGGTGTGTTTGCGACCAAGGCTGTGAACCCATCCATTGCGGTTGAAGGGATTGCCATCAGCGGTGAAACATCCCTGTTCTATGCTAACCTTATCAGTGTTGCTGCTGTTGCAGGGTTCTCTGTGGTAGCTACTTACATCATCATTAAGCTTGTTAATCTCATTACACCTATCCGTGTATCTTCGGAGATTGAAGATGCTGGCTTGGATCATGCTACGCATGGTGAACATGCCCGCTACGCAATAGCTGCCAAAGCTAAGAAGTAACATCAAGCTTAAAGAAAGGGGCGATGGAAGTAATTTCCATCGCCCCTTTTTTGGGTTATCTGCTATCTGTAAACAGTGCCGAAATGTATTTATTTAGGTTGTGTTTGCACAATAACGCCATACCAACCCAATCCATCGTATTCTTGATAGCCCAGTGTTTTAGCGAAGGCAGTTATTGTTCCTGCAGATTTATCAATATAGAATCCTTTGGATTCGCCATTATGCATGAGTGGGAAGTTTTGCAGCAAGCCTTGCCCATCGGATGATGCGATGATGCGCATACGGTTGTCTAGCAACAATACGCGGCTGAAGGATTTTTCTTCGGCGGACAATGTAGGCTCATCTGTAACGATAACTCTGGATTGATTAACCCAATCAAAATACACGCCCAGTACACCCAATATCTCACCTGTTGATTCGCCGCCGCGTCTAACAGTAGCTGCATAGACTGAAGCTGGTTGATTATTGTGCAGAGGGCATAA
>JAIXZB010000199.1 GCA_027489915.1 Rickettsiales bacterium
GAGATCGTAGGCTTGGTAGGCCATTACCCCACCAACTACCTAATCTCACGCGGGCTAATCCTTTAGCGATAAATCTTTCCCCCGAAGGGCGTATATGGTATTAATCCCAGTTTCCCGAGGCTATTCCATACTAAAGGGCATATTCCCACGCGTTACTCACCCGTGCGCCACTGTACATTGCTGTACCGTTCGACTTGCATGTGTTAAGCCTGCCGCCAGCGTTCGTTCTGAGCCAGAATCAAACTCTCATGTTTTGAATGAAAGTCTACAAGTCTGACCTTGTAGAAATTGTGTTGAACTCACACGAACAATAAAATGCATACCAATAATGATTGCCAGACAAGCTGGTCTTACGACATTATTTTGTATGCGGCGTATTCATAATAAATAACTCACATAAGTGTGTTACATGTTTTGTTTACATCGCAGGTATGGTTCGTGTGAAAATATACTTAATCACACTACCACCTGCGCCTAAACGCTCTCAACGATGTCACTCAGCAGATGGCACTTGTAAGCGGCTGATGTTTCAGCGGGTGCCCTCGGAAAGGACGGTCTGTATATGGAAGCGTTTCGCATCCGTCAACAACAAAAAACACTTTTTTTTATTTTTATGCAAATGCCCCATTTTTCGAGATAAAAAATTGCAGCATAAAACGTGTTCCTCGCACACTACAATTAATACGCAACCGGCACTGGGTCTAGCGCACGCCATAAATACCATGTGGCTACACTGCGATAAGGACGAAAGCGTTCACCATATAAAATTATTTCGTCTTTGCTGAGTTTTTTGCCCGAAGCATAATAACGCTCTAGCGCCTTTATCATCCCAATGTCCTGCAGCGGATAAATATCGGGTCGTTGCAGATGGAATAATAGAAACATTTCCGCCGACCACACGCCTATGCCCTTTATTGATACAAGTTCACGAATAACGTCTTTATCGCTTAATCCATGAAAATACTCTGGCGACACATGAGGCTGCGCGAAATAGCGCGCCAATTCTTTACAATACACCACTTTTTGTGAGGATAACCCTACCGAGCGCAGTGTAGTATCTCTCACTCGCAGTACTTTTTGTGGGGTCATGGGCTTCACTTTTGCCTCTAGCCTTCCCCATACTGCATCTGCCGCTTTGACTGATATTTGCTGCCCAACAATGGAACGCATGAGCGTAAAGAAAGCATCCCCGCGCGATACCATTGATCCATCGGGATAATCACTGATTAGCGAGGCCATAATTGGGCACACAGCACTCAGATGCGCTTTAGCTTCATTCCAATAGTGTGGAGTCATGCGTAATTCCTGTTGCGTCAGTTACGTTTCGTTATATGAACCTTGAATGCATTTGAATCAATAGGAGCCTTGCATGTCCGCCGCAACCAAACACGACACCAGCACCCGCATCGAAACCGATTCTTTTGGGGAAATCGCCGTACCTAGCGATAAATACTGGGGCGCGCAGACATCACGCTCGCTCATGAATTTCAAAATTGGCGGCGAAACGATGCCTAAACCACTGATTCGCGCCTTAGGAATTCTCAAACGTGCTGCCGCAACCGTGAATATGCAACTGGGCGCATTGGATAAAACCGCAGGTGATGCCATTGTAAAAGCCGCAACAGAAGTGATGGATGGCACAATGAATGACCATTTCCCTCTCGTGGTATGGCAAACAGGTTCGGGTACTCAAACGAACATGAATGCAAATGAAGTGATTTCTAACCGCGCCATTGAAATACTCGGCGGCGCGATGGGTAGCAAAAAACCCGTGCATCCCAACGACCATGTGAATATGGGACAATCAAGCAACGATTCCTTTCCCACCGCCATGCATATTGCAGCAGTGGAACAAGTTACCCACGCTCTTATTCCTGCTTTAAGAAACCTCCATAAGGCTCTAGAAAATAAATCGAATGAGTTCTCAGAAATCGTTAAGATTGGCCGTACCCACCTGCAGGATGCCACCCCTCTTACACTAGGTCAGGAGTTTTCAGGCTACACGAAACAGATAGAATACAGCATCAAACGCGTGGAGTCAGCCTTGCCTCGCCTGTACGAACTGGCACAGGGCGGCACGGCTGTTGGCACAGGCCTGAACAGCAAAAAAGGCTTTGATGTAGCATTTGCTAAAGAAGTAGCTGCCATCACTAAACTTCCCTTTGTTACCGCTGCTAATAAATTTGAGGCTCTAGCCGCACACGATGCGCTGGTAGAACTTTCAGGTATGCTTAACACCATTGCGGCAAGCCTAATGAAGATAGCCAACGATGTGAGGATGCTTGGATCTGGTCCACGTTGCGGGATAGGTGAGATTTCGCTGCCCGAAAACGAACCTGGCAGCTCGATTATGCCAGGCAAAGTGAATCCTACCCAATCTGAAGCTATGACAATGGTTTGCGCACAGGTAATGGGCAACCACACCACAGTTACGATTGCAGGTGCAACAGGACATTTTGAACTGAATGTATTCAAACCTGTGATTATTTATAACGTATTACAGTCTATTAAACTCATCGCCGATGCATGCAATAGCTTCACCGAAAACTGCGTGGTGGGTATCGAAGCCAATAAAGAACGCATTTCGCAACTTATGAATGAATCTCTGATGCTGGTAACTGCTCTAAACCCGCATATTGGTTATGATAATGCAGCAAAAGTAGCAAAGAAGGCGCACAAAGAAGGCACCACACTCAAAGCTGCAGCAATTGAGTTGGGGTTACTTACAAATGAACAGTTCGATGCATGGGTGAAGCCTCTGGACATGATTAGTCCTCACTAAGAAAAATTGACGCTGGAGAACCATTTCACATTCAAAGCAAAACTTTGGCTATGGCAAGGTAAGGGAGCCTGGCATTTCATTACCGTTCCACAAAAAATTGCATCGCACATTGCTTTCATTCATGGAAGACGGCGTGGATGGGGAACGATTCGCATCAACGCCATCATAAGCAACACCCATTGGAAGACATCTATTTTTCCGGTGAATAAGGATGGTACTTTCTTACTACCCGTAAAAGCGGAAATTCGTAAAAAAGAATCCCTTGTATTAGGAGAGGAAGTATCGGTCACATTAACAATAAACGCACCGATATAGCACTCGTCACAAACCAAATCTAAGCAACCTTATACCCCGCAATAGTAAGCGCCTCTATAGCAGCAACAAGCGAAGTATCCCTTACCAAAATATAATCTGTATTAAAGGTGGATAAGGCAAAAATGCTTATTTGAGCTTTTGCTAAAACGTCAGATAACTTGGCTAACACGCCAATCTCACTAAAATCGATTATAGCATTGAGCTTCAGCAATCGCCATCCATGCTCGCTTTTCATGGCCTCAGCGCATAATGATTGCGTAGTGACCCATGTAACTTCATCATTGGCATATATAATAGCTTCAAATGTGCCGTTACTAAGTAATTTTAGCTGCGTGCCTTGCGCTAGCTGATGCACAGTAAAAAGATCAGGAAACACCAGAATTTGCATAATCATCCCACCACAACCGGATAGACTGAAGCCCCCCACTCTGCCCATGAACCATCATATACAGGCGTGTTGGGATATCCTAATTCATAAAGCGCCAGTGCAATAATACATGCCGTCACACCTGAACCACAGCTTGCAATAATGGGGGAATTAACATCAACACCTGCAGCATCAAATACGCCACGCAATGCATCGCGGGGCAACAACATACCTTCAGGGGTCAATAAGGAAGCATAATGTATGTTATGGGCATTTGGCATATGCCCTGATCGCAACCCTGCCCTTGGTTCAGGCTCAAGCCCTCTAAAGCGTGAAGCAGAGCGCGCATCCACAATAGATGCACTATGTTTCGCAAGCGCTATTGATACAGATAGTATGTCTGCCACAAGGTGACTTTGTAAGTGAGACCTAAAACCACCTCTTTGTTTTAATGCCTTCTCTCCTGAATCGCATACAAACCCGTGTGATTTCCAGACGGACAAGCCACCATCAAGTACTCGCACTCGCTCATGCCCAAATACGCGAAACATCCACCACAGCCTAGCAGCACTAAACAACCCCTGCGTGTCATAGATAACAACATCAGAATCGCTTGATATGCCGAGTGATTCTACTGTTTCAGCAAATAACTCAGGCGTTGGCAGCATGTGAGGCAATGCACTCGCTTTGTCTACGCATGCATCTAAATCAAAAAACGTAGCGTTCTTAATATGTGCCTGAAGATACTCTTCATAAGCATTTCTTTTTGAAGATGGCAGATGCCACGAAGCGTCGACAACCACTACATCGGATAACTGAAGATGAAGCGCCTCGGCTGAAATAAGAGCAGAAGACCTTAGGTTAATAGCCATGATAATGGGCTTTAGTAGGCACAACGAATTCTATATAAGTGCGCATTCCGGATGCAAAATCACCCGAATTACTAGGGAGTACCTTTAATGTAAGCTGCTGCTTACCTGCTGCAGAAAGTTTTTTGTATACAGGATCAGTCGGATTACGACGATCATTTTCAAAAAAAGCAGCCATCGACACCGCACCACGCATTTGTTTACCAGCAATACGAATATTAAAGAAAGGCGCGCGCTCAAGAGAACTTATGCATCGGCCGCGCCTGTCGCGCTTCTGGCAAATGCGTAATGTGCCAGGAAATAGTGTACGAAAGGAAAAGGTTCCATCCTCGCCTGTATACGTTTTTCCTGCTCCAGCAAACATCATGACAGGACTTGCCATATCTCCCGCGGTAGGAATCAGGAAACGACTGAAGGGATCTGGCTGCCATAACTCGACAAGAACATCTGGCAAAGGGGTGCAATTTGCATCCAGCACCTTTCCCGTCAGAAAAACAACTTGTCCTTCGGCATCATCTGGCTTTCCCGTTGGGCGTACTAAATCATTGGTGGTCGGCACACGATTTGCACCAGGATACGCAACTGCTCCCACAGCAGGGGTGATAGCACAATTACGAGATTTTGAAGTTTCAGGTGGCAAAGCAACACCAGATGCAGCTGCTTCAAAAACAGTGAAAGCAGCACTTACACTAATAAAAATACAAAAAAAACGTTGCTTCACAATAGCTCTCCAATCCTAACAGGCCTGAGAAAGAGATAACCAGATTGCAACCAAATGCGCAACCCTATGGATTATTGAAGGGTACGATGCTCAGGATGCACAACCGATGCTCGCGCCACTGATGATGCTGCGATTTTTGTGCTAGGCACTATGGATTCTGGGTTGTTCGTTAGCATACCCGGGTCTTCAACCGTTGAAGGTGGGTTGGTGAGTATATTACCAATATCTTTAAGTGCAGCCTTAGTATCAGCCAAATTTAATGAAACCACACCATCCATCAATTTATAGATAGCAGAATCCATATCCTTGTTATCCCAGCGCCTTGCAGTCTCTGCCTTGGCAATCATATAAGGCGTGTAGGCAAAAGAAGCATCCGCCATCGTATGCACAGCATTGCGAAGATTAGCGTTATTTTTCTGCTGAGAAGCTGGTGAATCATTATAAGCAATACCCAACAATTTATGAGTAAATTTTCTAGTACCATCGCTTTTGGCTGTAACTATATCACCGAGGAATTTCCCCGTATTATAAGACGCACTTCCAAACGGCCGAGTGAGTGAGGAAAATAGAGAACCAGAATTACCTGCCTCGTAGGGATTATAACCATTATATGGGTGATTA
>JAIXZB010000207.1 GCA_027489915.1 Rickettsiales bacterium
AGCAGCGCAATGCGCCGCTCCAGTGCATAAATCACCACCAGCGTCACCGCCGTCACCACCACCATAACGCCCGTCGCAAGCGCAATCCCGCCGAGTTTATACCCGACAAAAAACGCCACCAGCGGCGCAAAATCCAGCGCCATCCGCAGCGCCGAACTCCCCGCTTTTATGTCTTTTTCACTATCCATAATTCCCCTATACCCTCACCAATCTCACTTGTCACCCCGCACGTGTTGCGGGGTCTGGCCATCAGCAGCCACCATCCAAGCCCATTGCACCACCAGACACCGTAATAAATACGGGGTGACAGCAAAAAAACCCTTCCATCTTTGAAAACAGCTGCGACCGCAGCGCCACGAAGTGAGTGAGGGTGAATGGGCGCAGCCCAGAGGGAGCAGCGGGACGCTCTCCCTATTTGCGCAGCAAATCACGCAAAAACCGTCACCTTAACGTTACATTAAGGAATTTCCGTTACTTATAACCCTCTAACCACACAAAACCCGTTGACGGGCAGCCCCGTCCACGCAACAGTCGAATAAACGAGGAGACTCCTATGGCACAGCCAAAAAGCGATAAAATCAAGGTATTGATTGTCGAGGATGAAGTGGCAATCGTTACCCTACTCAAATACAATCTCGAAAAAGAAGGTTTCACCGTCCTCAGCGCCAACGATGGCGAGGAAGGGCTGAACCTGGTCAAAGAGCACCGCCCCGATATCGTCGTGCTCGATTGGATGCTGCCCAAGCTCACCGGCATCGAAGTCTGCAAACAGATTCGCTGGAACCAAGACACCAAAAATACCCCCGTCATCATGCTCTCCGCGCGCGGGGAAGAAGGCGATCGCATCCGTGGGCTCGATAGCGGTGCCGATGATTACATGGTGAAACCCTTCTCACCGCCTGAGCTTATTTCGCGCATCAAGGCCGTATTTCGCCGCATCCGCCCAAGTTTAAGCGAGAAAGTGCTCGAATTCTCGGGCATCTACATGGATATCACCAGCCACAAAGTCACCCGCGACACAGTGGATGTGCATCTCTCCCCCACCGAATTTGGCCTGCTGCGCTACCTTATGGAACATCCAGGCCGTGTGTTCTCGCGCGAACAACTGCTCGATGCCGTTTGGGGTCACGATATTTACGTCGAACTCCGCACCGTCGATGTGCATATCCGCCGCCTTCGCAAAGCCCTCAACTACGATGGCAAACAGCCCGACTTAGTACGCACCGTACGCAGCGCAGGCTACGCTCTGGAAGAAAATCCAAACGGAGCTAATTATTCCAACCCCGATGCTGAAGAATAAATTTGAAACATGGTTTTTCATTAGTTGAGCTCTCCATCGTCCTCGTCATATTGGGGCTTCTCACTGGCGGCATCCTCGCTGGCCAATCCTTAATTCGCGCAGCCGAACTACGCAGCGTTACCACCCAGCTCGAACAATACCGCGCCGCTGTCAAAAACTTCTCCGATAAATACAAAGAGCTACCAGGCGATTTGACCAACGCTACCGATATATGGGGTGCAGCAAACGCCGCCCCTGCTACGTGCCGCACCACTGCTTCCACTACCCAACTTACCTGCAATGGTAATGGCGATGGTCAGGTTATTGATAACGGCTTAACATCAAATGAATCCTATCGCTTTTGGCAACATCTTGCAAATGCTGGCTTTATCGATGGCAAATTCAACGGCATCACAATGGGTACTCAAGCATGGTCGTCAACCACGGATAATTCCCCTTCTGGTAAAATTTCCAGTACACTTTGGTTTGCATGGAATTGGGGAACACTTACAGGGTCAGGCGGCCTGTATGATGGGGCATATAACAACGTATTGGTATTTGGTGGCAGATTAGCAAACAACTATCCCGCAACAGCTATTCTGAAGTCAGAAGAAATCTGGAATATTGATAGAAAAATCGATGATGCAAAACCAGCAAGTGGTATACTTGTTACTGGCATGCCAGGTGGCGCGTGCACAACAGATAATACAACCTCTGCACTCAACGCAGAATACTTACTCGATGATTCAAGGGTCGCATGCTTCCCTGTATTTCGCAATCTATACTAACGCCAAAAGCGCTTCTTTCGTGAGAGTGTAATCACTCACCTCCCATGCCTCCTCCAACCGCTCTAGCACCGCGCCCATCTCGGGCCCTGCTGCAATCCCTGCGCGCCGCACGTCTTCTCCCGTGATCGGAAATACAGGTGGCGCAAACGCTTCGGCCATCTCTAACCACAGTGCTAAATCAAACGCACCATTCTCTGCTGCACTCAGCAGCAACACATCACGATACACCTCAATCCCCTCACGCCGAATAATGCGTGTGTGCAGATGCTTCGCATCCCCCTCACCAAGGCGTGGCAATGCACAAAGCGCCTGAATCACCCGCGCCTCCTTGCGCGATAATTTCCACCGCTGCGCTATCCACTCTGCTGCACCCGATTCTGCTGCATTCTGAAAAAGCGCCACCAACCGCCCCCACACACTCGCGCGCGTTTTCGCGGTATGCTCCAGCATCGTAAGCCTTGTCAACACACCAAGCCGCAAGGGTTGCAAAAATACATGCGCCGCTACATTCGCTTCTTCCATCAACCGCAGCGCCAATGTGGGGTTGGGTGCCAGCAATAATTTCTTCATCTCACTTGCAATGCGCTCACCCGATAAATCCTCAAGCATCCAATGCGCATCGCGGCAGGCAGCAAGTGCTGCAACGTCCGCAGGCGGCTCACCATGCGTTGCCAGAAAGCGAAAAAACCGCAAAATACGCAGCCCATCTTCTGCAATCCGCCCCCCAGCATCACCAATAAACCGAACCCTTCCAGCCAGCGCATCTTCCGCACCTTCGTGATAATCAAACAGTTCGCCATCCACCGAAAGATACAGCGCATTCATCGAAAAATCGCGCCGGTGTGCATCCACTTCCCAATCATCCGTCGGCGCCACTTTTGCATGCCGCCCATCCGTTTCTGCGTCAATTCGCAGCGTCGTAATTTCCACCTGCCTCTTGGGCAATATTGCCGTCACCGTTCCATGCGCAAGCCCTGTCGGCACAATCTTCATGCCCTCTGCACGCAAGCGCTGCATCACTTCGGCTGCTGGCACGGGGGTGGCTGCATCCACATCGCGCACTTCGCGCATCAGCAGCGTATCGCGCACCGCACCACCCACAAACCGCAGCATAATATCCTGCTTGGCACACGCATCCATCAACCGCACAATATCGGCATCCTTCAACCAATCCGGCGCAAGCTTCATGGGCGGCTGGCGGGAATCAACACCCCGTCCTTATACTGCGCAGGCGTGTAACTATGCCCCGCATTTGGTTTCTGCTCCGCGCCAAACACCACCAAACATATCCCAGCAAGAACAATCGTCGCTACAATCGTCACATATAACCGTTTGGTCACAGGCGGCACCGCATGCCCCGCCTGCTTGCGGCGGTAACGCCAGATGCACCACACCGCATACACCACAAGCGGCAACAGCGCAGGCCATAACATGATCAGAATTCTTCCCATACACCCTATATACGCACTTACATGCACAAGTGCAATGCCATGCCACTACACCGCCAGCACCTTCATCAATGCAGTTTCCACCT
The DNA here is from genome assembly GCA_027489915.1 of Rickettsiales bacterium. Taxonomy (GTDB): domain Bacteria; phylum Pseudomonadota; class Alphaproteobacteria; order Rickettsiales; family UBA3002; genus JAIXZB01. Next base: position 3,602 of record JAIXZB010000207.1, read on the forward strand.
GCGCTCTGCGCGCGGGGTGCAGCAGCTTATGGCCATACGCATCTTTCACATAAAACACATCCACCGCACGCGTACCGTAAGTAGCGACATGCGCCGTGGCTGTCACCAACCCGTTCGCACCAAGTGTTTGCGCAATATCATGTAAAAATCCAATACGGTCCGTCCCATTCACTTCAATCACCGTGTAGGTCGCCGATAAACTATTATCCATCATCACCCGCGCCGGTTCTGAAAATGCCTGCTTGCGGCTTGCCTTGGGTCGTGTGCGCACAATCTCTGGCGATAAATCAAGCGCCCCCGATACCACCTTATGATACAGTTTCGGAAATTCGCGCATCGCTTTATCGGCATCAAATGCTCCCCCGCGCACATCCTGCAAGCCCAACTTCACCCAAGTTGCATCATCGCGCGCTGCCATCAATTTTGCACTCGCAATACTCGCCCCCATGAGCGCCGCAATCCCCGCCACCTGCTGCAGCATATGCGGCTGCGAACGCATACAAATCGTAAGCTCGCAAATCGCATGAAAACTATTCTGACTCACCGCAAAGCTTGCCTCACCCGAAGCCTGAAAGCGTTTATACAGCACCGCAAGTGCTTCCTGCTCCGCGCGTGGGCGTGTCCAAAACACGGTCGGTGCCACCGTCTCCACAAATTCTAAAGCCGTCTGCGCACTCCAGCCCGAATGATGCAATGCCAGCTGATTGACTAGCCACATTTTCGCCTGCACGGGGTCAAGTATCGGGGTCTCAGACCCACCCATACGCGCCAACGCACGCGTATATAAATCGCGCAGCAATGCACCCTTCCAACCATTCCAAATCTGCGGCCCCACTGCACGAATATCCGCAACCGTAATCAAAAGCAGCAACCGTAACCGTTCAGGCGATTGCACCACGCCAACAAAATCCTCAATCGTTTTTGGGTCATCCAAATCGCGCTTGAACGCCACTTCACTCATCAGCAAATGCTGGCGCACCAGCCACGCAATCGTCTCCACCTCTGCATCCGAACAGTGCATGCGTTTTGCAATCAACGCCGCAAGCACTTCCCCATGCTCGGTCTGATTGCCGCTACCCTTACCAATATCATGCGTCAGCATCGCCATATACAGCACCTTGCGCGACTGCACCTGCGATGCAATATCGCTCGCAATCGGCAACTCATCCACTAGCTCACCACGCTCAATCATCCACAGCGATTCAATCGCTTTCAGCGTGTGCTCATCCACCGTGTAAGTATGATAACGATCATACTGCATCTGCCCTTCAATCCCCGCAAATTCAGGAATCACACGCGCAAGCAACCCCGCCTCGCTCATGCGCCGCAGCGTAATATGCGGTTGCTGGCGCGAAAGTAGAATACCAAAAAACACTGCCGATGTTTCAGCAGAGCTACGTTGTTTTTTCCCAAACGCCGAAAGCGATAAATGCATCGCCTTGAGCGCATGCGGATGAATATCAAGCCCCTCTTCCTGCGCCGTAGCAAACAGCGAAAGCATAAGCAAAGGTGCATCACGCAGCTGCTTGCTACTTGTCACATTCAGCCGCGCACCATCACGCAAAAACGGCCCCATCTTCGCAGGTGCACTAAACCAACGCGTAATGCGGCTGCTGGGTGGCCGCTTTTTTTCATCCTCAAGCAAGGTGCAAAAACTGCGTGTCAATTCCCCCACCCGCGTCGCATGGTAAAAATAATGTTTCATGAAACGCTTGGCAGCTTCCTGCCCCGATTTGCGGTAGTGATACGTCTGCGCAAGCGCAAGCTGAGCATCAAACGTCAGGCGCTCCTCCGCTCGCCCAGAAAGCAAATGCAGCGATGCCCGCACGGTAGCCAAAAAATCCAACGCCCGAGCGTAATGCCGCACGTCCGATCGTGTAAAATGCGCGCTCTTGGTCAAATCCTGCAACTGCCGCACATCATAACAATAGCGCGCAAGCCACCATATCGTGTGCAAATCACGCAAGCCCCCCTTGCCCTCTTTCACATTCGGCTCCAGCACCAAACGTGAATCCAGCGCGCGGGCGTGGCGACCATCGCGCTCGGCCAATTTTTGCTCCACAAACACTAGCGAATCACTGTCAATCAACTCCCGCGCCACGCGGCGAATGCACTTCGCCCCAAGCGCTTTGTTGCCAGCAATACATCGCATATCCAGAATGCTAGCCATAATCGTATGGTCATCTTTGGCCGTGCTGATAACCTCATCTACACTGCGCACCGCATGGCCCACCGTCAGCCCCACATCCCACAGCCCATAAAGCACCGCTTCCACGGCCTCGGTCGCATCCGCATCGGTCGTCACAATCAACACATCAATATCCGAATAGGGAAATAACTGCGCGCGTCCATAGCCACCCACCGCCATCACTGCAAACCGCGCCTCATCCACACGCACAAGCGTTGCAATATACGCATCCATCGCAGCACTTAAGCCGGCCCATAAAGGCGCAATCTTGCGCTCACGCTCAAACCGCGCGTGTGCCGCCTTCTGCGCCTGCTGCCACACAAGCAGCGCCGCCGCATGCGCCTTCTCTTTATGCACTGCAGGTTTTTTCGCCATTATTATACCGTATCAATTCCTTTGCTTTCTTCCAAACCTTTTCAGAGTAGGCTAGATACTAGGAGGGTCCTATTTTGAAAACGGAGTGGTGTAGTCGTTCAGAAAACAGTCCAGTGGACTGTTTTTAGACGCAACGCGCTGCATGAGTATTTGCAAACTGGGTTTGGGCGGCGTAGATGGTCTGCTATGAAAAATCTGTCCCAGCAGCATCACGCGATTCTATTCATGGTCGCCTCCACCGCCGCCTTCTCGCTCATGAACGCATTCATCCGCCTCGTGTCCGATGATGTCCCCACCACCGTGCTGGTATTCTGGCGCAACTTCACCTGCATTTTTCTTCTACTGCCCTTCATTCTGCGCATGG
>JAIXZB010000088.1 GCA_027489915.1 Rickettsiales bacterium
ATTTTTCAATAACAGGGATAACATTAAACTGCTCCATTTTAAGATTCAGCGTGCCGAGTTCAGCACGAGAAAGCGCAATAATATCACTCATTAAGCCCAATAATTGCTCACCTGATTTCTTAATATCTTTTGCAAAATCCACATATTGAGGATCAAGTTTGCCGTATGGCTGGTCAAGCATTACACCCGAAAAACCTATAATAGCGTTTAAGGGGGTGCGCACCTCATGATTGATATTGGAAATAAAGTTCGTCTTGGCCTCTCTTGCCACCGAAACAGAATCCCGCAAGCGCGTCATTTCATCCATGCGCGAACTTAGCTTACTATCGCGATCATGAAGCTCTCGTACCAATTGATTCATATTAGCAAGAATGTCCTGCATTTCTGAGGGCAAGGCATGCGATTCAGTAACTCGGACGGGTTCATCGAATTGTTTGTTAGAATTTAACGATTTAGTTTTGAGGGCTAAAAGCGCGAGGGGATCAATCAATAATTTTTGTAACTTAAAAGACAACCAACCCATTACCAAAAGAAACGTTACTACTACAGCTAAAATTGCGATGAAGCTGGTAACGCTCTTGCTGCTTAAAACACCCGACAGAAGTGCAACGGCTGCAAAGGCAATTATTGCTGCGCCGGACAGAATAAAGGCAAAAACGCGCAAGCGAGATGATAAAGAACCTGACATAAAGTGATATAACGGCAAATGGCCTTGTTTTACAATAATAAATAAGCTCCCTGTGAGTAATTAAATACAACGCTTCGATAATTACAAAATATAACAATTGCCGTAGGTTATACATCATGCTAGCCACCCAAAATCAATAAGGTGGAAACTATGTGTGGAATTATCGGAGTTATAGGGAACGAAGACGCAGCACCGCTTATGCTAGATGCACTTAGACGCCTAGAATATCGTGGCTATGACTCTGCAGGTATAGCAACACTGACCCACAATGGAATTGAACGGCGCAGAGCAGAGGGAAAACTCGTTCACTTAGCTTCATTATTACAGCGCGAGCCACTGGCTGGCAGCATCGGCATCGGTCACACACGTTGGGCAACACATGGCGCACCTACAGAAGCAAATGCCCATCCACACTCTACTCCCGAAGTGGCAGTAGTGCATAATGGCATTATCGAAAACTATCAGAGCCTGAGAGACGAGCTAACCAAAGCAGGCCACGTATTCAAAAGCCAGACAGATACTGAAGTATTGCCGCACCTTATTACCTATTACCTTCATCAGGGTAAATCCCCGAAGGATGCAGTTCAAGCAACACTAGAACGCCTTATAGGCGCTTTTGCGATAGGAATTATATTACGTGATGCTCCCGACAGATTGTTTGCAGCAAGGCAAGGCTCTCCTCTCGCCCTTGGATTTGGTAAAGGCGAAATGTTTATTGGCTCAGATGCTGTAGCACTCGCTCCACTTACCAATCGCATTTGTTATCTGGAAGAGGGTGATTGGGCAGAAATTACGCGTGATGAAGCTGTTATTTACAACAAAAAAAGCGAGGTTGTAACACGAGAGATTAAATCCACCTCACTCTCGGGGGCGGCTATCGGAAAAGGTAATTACCGCCATTACATGCAAAAAGAAATTCATGAGCAACCTGCAGTTATAGGTGAAACACTCAATGTATTCTACCATGCGGGCGACGCCTCGATTAACATGCCAGACTTTCCATTTGACCTAGCATCATTGAGTCGAATCACGATTGTTGCTTGTGGCACTTCTTATTACGCTGGATTAGTTGCACGTTACTGGATTGAGTCACTAGCAAAAATCCCAGTCGATATCGATGTCGCATCTGAATTTAGATACCGTGAACCAATTCTTGATAACAAAGGGCTTGCGATTGTAATTTCACAGTCAGGCGAAACCGCAGATACTCTTGCTGCACTTCGCTATGCGAAATCTGTAGGCCAACACACTCTGGCGATTGTGAATGTACCAGAATGCACTATGTTTCATGAGGCGGAAGCGACTTTATTCACCAATGCAGGACCAGAAATCGGTGTTGCATCTACTAAGGCATTCACCACGCAACTCACAGTGCTAGCATGTTTCACCTTGGCGCTGGCCAAAGCCCGCAATACAATGAGTATCGAGCAACTTAATATACATTCACATGCACTTGCAGAAGTACCCTCGCGCATATCTGAAATATTACACCATGAGGACGTTATTGCTACGCTAGCACAAAAAATCGTGTCTGCCCGTGATATGCTCTACATTGGCAGAGGCACATCTTACGCAATAGCGCATGAAGCGGCACTTAAGATGAAAGAAATTTCATATATCCATGCTGAGGCCTATGCTGCAGGAGAAATGAAACATGGCCCTATCGCACTGATTGATGAAGACGTACCGATTGTCGCACTGGCACCACGAGACGCTTTGTTTGAGAAAACAGTGTCTAACATTCAAGAAGCTGCAGCGCGTGGTGGCAAAATCATCATGATTAGTGATGCTGAGGGCATTGAAGCTATTAAAGATATAGTAACTTGGTCGGTGGCACTGCCAACAGTTCACCCCTTTGTTGCACCTATACTCTATGCCATACCTGCGCAGCTGCTTGCCTATCACACAGCAGTGCTGAAGGGAACAGATGTGGACCA
>JAIXZB010000100.1 GCA_027489915.1 Rickettsiales bacterium
TATCCTACAGGGCGCTCTCCTCACCCCCGCCTGGCGCGAGGTGCTGCGCACGCTGGATAATACCATCACCGAAAAACTATGCACTGCAGCCACCTTGTCCAAAAGCCTCAAAAGCCGCCGCCTGCGCCTACACACCCAAACCCTTTTCAACATCGCACATGCATGGCAAGCCACTCTAAAACACCAAGACATCCTCACCCACACGCGCATCAGCCCCACCAAACCCATGCTAAAAAAAGCCCTCTGGCGCGCGCTTATCAATTAAAAAGCGAACGAAGCAAAGCGCTCAACTCAAAAAACACGCATCCTAGCGGTTGCCGCGAATCAATGCGAGCATATACGGCACATGCTCAATCTCCCGCGTTTCCGCCGCCGCAAGCAGCTTGGTTGCAAGTGTATTACCATAGTTGCGCGCACCAGGCACTACGCCTTCTGCTTTCAAATCAATTACAATACGCAGCATGGCATGCACCGCTTCGCACATGCTTTCAGGCAATTCCGATTTGCCATACAGGGCCTTAAATCCAAGCCCACCTTTATCCATAGCAAGCGTCATCGCGTTCGCGCGTGGAATGTGCACGAGCCGTGCCAGCGCAAACACAAAAAACGTAAATTGCCCCTGCGCCAGCGCCGTGAACATAATCGAAGGGGTGAGCCGCTGCTCCTGATAGAGCTCTAGCGTCAGCGCATCTATCTCATCATCACTGCCTACACCTTCAAGCAGCTTCAGCATGGTCGCTTCACGTACCTTTTGCTCGGCCTGCCCCATTTTCTCCGAATCAATCGCGTATTTTTCTTTTAATTGCGCCGAAACTTTGGCCGAAGTTGCATTCACCAGCTTCTCTGCAATTGCTAAAGGCAATCCTTCGCGCGCTGCCATTGCCTCCAGAACGCTAGGCTCACGATTAAACTCGCGCACCACACTATCCATCGTGCGCGCACTCACCTTCGCATTCGGGTTACTCATGAGCGACTGAACCACCTGCGGATAATGGCTCTCCACCAGTGCATCACTCACGCGCTCGGAAACCTGCGGCCTGCGTGTGACTGCTTCAATCTTACTAATCTCGCGGCTGCTTTCCACCAGATACACAAGATCCGCATCCGATAGCACGCTCGACATCTCAATCACCGGAAGCGACACTTCATCTACATCTTTTGCCAAATGCAACACCACATCGCGCGGTGCAAAATCCACATCCTTAAGTTCATTCGCAAGCTGCATGCGCACTGATACTTCGACATCCTTCATCATGATACGAAATATCTGCTCTGCAATCGCAATCTCATGCTCGCTGAATCGCTGCACTTTATATTGCTTCGCCACCTTATCCAAAATGTCACTGCGCGTTTTTGCCGAATCATCACGCATCAAGCGCTCAACATCCGAACTCGAAAGGCGAAACGGCACATGGTCTGTCTGAGTATTTTGCATGAGAAGAAACTAACGAGATAAAAGAAAAAGTAAATGCATGAATCCATAACATCCAAGAATTACAGAGTTTTTTCGTCATCCTGTGAGCCGTAAGCTGCATAGGATCTACATATATGTACCAATAAATATGAAATAATACTTATCCAGAGATTCGACAGCTCCGCTAGTATTTCGCACAGAATGATTGGTAGAAAAAATTAAATAAAAGCACCTAATGCTGCGTTGCAGAAATACTCAAATTGCGGCCAATCATGGCAAGCAACACATCCATATTTTCAACCGTTCTGTCATAGCCCGCGGCATAAATACGTGCCACCATGCGGTTGCAATAATCAGTATTCTGATAACTGCCATACTGCGTTTGCTCATTGGCAAGGATAAGCAAATGCCGCACACACTCATAGAAACTCTCAGGCAATTTCGCCGATGCATACAGCGCCTTAAATCCAAGTGGGCCAGGATCAGCCACCAATATGCGCGCGTTCGACACCCCAATACCCACACGCCGCGCAATCGCCGTTTCAAAGAAACGAATATCACCAATACACAGCGAACGAATCATGACCGAATCGGTCAGCCTGCCTGCATGATCCATCTCAGAAACCAGCGTGGTAATATCCTGCTGGCTCATCCATGGCGCGAGAAACTGCAGCGTCACCGTTTCGCGCGCAGTGGTGGAAGCATCTTCCACCACGGCTTTGTTCAAGCGATATTTCTTGGTCAACTGTTTGCGCAAATTGCCCGACACTTTGTAAAAAAGCCGCTCCGCAAATGCATAAGGCAACCCACCACGATACACCAGCTCTTCCAAAATCGCATGCTCAGTACCAAAGCCATCAAGCACTGCTTGCAAGCTTTCCTCGTCCACATTTGCCGAACGGTTTGCCACCACAATCTGCGTCACTTCACGCTCATTCTTACTAATCAGCGCGCGTGTCAGTGGCTGCGAAATCGATTGCCGCAGCGCCACCGCACGTAGCTTCGCCACCTGCGCACTTGCTTTCACAATCGCAATCAAATCCTCTTCCGAAAGCACAAATGAATATTGCAGCACCGGAATCGCAACCTCGGGCTTATCATTCGCGAGCGTCCAGATAATATCATGCGGCACCCGCATATTATCCTTCAACTGATCCGCAAGCACGCGGCGCACTTTCATTTCCGTATCTTTCAGCAGCAAACGGAAAATATCCGTCGCCAAGCGAATTTCCGTTTCCGAAAACTGTCCCGAATTATAGCCAACGCAGATTTTCTCAGCAATGCGCGAGCGCTGCGCAACCGAAGGCTCGCGTACCAACTGCGCAATATCCTCTCGGTCAAGATTCACCTAAAAACACCCCATACAAAGAACCGTGCCGCAAAGCACTATTTTAAGGTTATTTTAATAATCATTACCAAATTTACCAAAAAACACCCCCCGCGTAAAGGATTTAACGCAAGCTCCCCGCCCTATTTTGGTAATAATCCACAACTGATGCATAAGAGATGCAACCGCAGGTATATGCACTCTCCCCCCATCATTCCACTTCACCTGCCCCACATCATCTGCTAAAAAATCCAAAATCACCTAAAACTGCGAGGATTCATGGCCGATAAAGTCTTCAACGATGCAAAAACTGCGCTAAGTGGCTTGCTACACGATAATATGACCATCATGGCAGGCGGCTTCGGCCTCTGTGGCATTCCCGAACATTGCATCAGCGCTATTAAAGAATCAGGCATTAAAAGCCTCACCATCATATCCAATAATTGCGGTGTCGATGAATTCGGCCTCGGCATCCTGCTCAAAGACCGCCAGATCAAAAAAATGATTTCCTCCTACGTGGGCGAAAACAAAACCTTTGAAACCCAATACCTGAACGGCGAGCTGGAAATCGAATTCAACCCGCAAGGCACCTTGGCCGAGCGTATCCGCGCAGGTGGTGCAGGCATTCCCGCCTTCTACACCAAAACAGGCTTCGGCACCATCGTTGCCGAAGGCAAAGAAACCCGCGAATTTAACGGCGAAATGTATGTCATGGAAACAGGTTTAACTGCCGATATCGCCATCGTCAAAGCATGGAAAGCCGATAAAGCAGGCAACCTAGTATTCCGCAAAACCGCCCGCAACTTCAACCCCATGATGGCCACCGCAGGAAAAGTCACCATCGCCGAAGTCGAAGAACTGGTCGAAGTCGGCCAGCTCGATGCCGATTCCATCCACACCCCAGGCATTTTCGTCCAACGCGTTTTCGTCGGCAAACAATTCGAAAAACGCATCGAACAACGCACCACGCGCAAAGCGGCTTAACGGCAGCCTATGGCATTAGGGGCTCTGCCCTCAATATCCATAGCAATAGGCGCTAGATTATTCAATCTTTCACGGTCAACTATGGTTGCTCCGTTAATGCCTGCTTGTGCAAGAGACTTCGTAATTTCAGGAATATCCCCTCGATTATAAACAGCAACAATCAACGCATTGCCGTTATTACCTTGCGATGCACAACCAGATTTTATCCCCAGTCGCGCCAGTTCATTTATCGCTTCATAACTTGGCATTCCCTGAACTACCCTCTGATGAGGACGACTCTGCCATATATTTTCATTAAAAATAGCGATGGCTTTTGGTTGCATTTTGTCTGTCATAACAATTTCTCTGCATAATTTAAACTCACATTATTATAACTTAATACTCTCAACATAGTGTGACATTACAGCGAAAAGTACTCCTAAGCGTGCTTGCAATAAGAATAGACTCACTTATGCTATTTCCTTAAGAGTTTTTAATTGAAAGGACGCCACAATGACTTGGAACCGTGATGAAATGTGCGCCCGTGCAGCACGTGAGTTAAAAGATGGCTTTTACGTCAATCTCGGCATCGGCATTCCCACATTGGTTGCCAACCACATCCCTGCTGGCATGAAGGTCACCCTGCAATCCGAAAATGGCATGCTGGGCATGGGCCCCTTCCCCATCGAAGGCTCGGAAGATGCCGACCTGATTAACGCAGGCAAACAAACCATCAGCGAACTACCTGAGAGTGTCTATTTCTCCAGCGCCGATTCCTTCGGCATGATCCGCGGCGGACATATCGATCTCTCCATTTTAGGTGGCCTTCAGGTCAGCGGCAGCGGCGATTTAGCCAACTGGATGGTACCAGGCAAAATGGTCAAAGGCATGGGCGGTGCGATGGATCTGGTCGCAGGCGTCAAACGCATCGTCGTCATCATGGAACACACTGCCAAAGATGGCTCGGCCAAAATCGTCAAACAATGCTCACTCCCACTCACTGGCGTGGGCGTGGTCGATCTCATCATCACCGAACTATGCGTAATGGAAATCGTAGATGGCAAACTAAGCCTCATCGAACTCGCCCCCGGCATAACGGTAGAAGAAGTGCAAAGCAAAACCGAAGCCCTCTTCACCGTGGCCTTGGCCAAACAAGCGGCGTAAATACTTTCACATACAGGCGCGACCGCGCCGCCACGAAGTGAGTGAGGATAAATCGCCGAAGGCGAGAGGGAGCAGCCAGTGTGCGCACGCACACATCAAACAACTACGCTCTCCCTATTCGCACCGCGAATTACTAAAACTACTCATAAAACAACCGCGCCACATGCGCGTGGGTGTGCAACAAATATGCGCCAACCAATTGAAACACCACGCGGTGAATCACATAATACTGCAGCGAATAGCGCGAGAGTAATTTCACCGTAAAATCCACTGGTTTGGGCAACGGGTAAACATAATCACTCTGCTCATACTGATACAGCATCACACACACCGCCGCCGTACCAAACGTCACAAACGCAAGCTGCGTTTCATCAAAATCAAACAGATGCGCCTGCCATAATAAAAACGTAAACGTAATTCCAATCCAAAATGCAATATGTATGGAGCGCTTCAACCCCAGCCGCACCATGCGCCCTGCGAACGCAAACATCACCGCAATCATGCCATATTCCCAAAACAACGTAAGCGGAATATTCAGAATGAACAACGCCACCAAACACTCAAGCGGATGCTTCTCAAGCAGATGAAATCTGTCAGCAACCCGCAAACATAATTTACACACTATAATAGAGAGCAATGCGCTAAGCGGAAACAAGGGGTAATACGCCAGCATATTACCCAGCATCAAAATCAACACCCCCCACCACAACTCAGTCCCTATGCGGTTACTGCGCGCATAGCCAATCAGAAAAAACCACACCGGAAACGTAATCCGCCCCACCGCGCGCCACCACAACTCATCCGGCTGCAAATACGCACCCACATGATCAATCGTCATAATAACGAGCGCCAAGAACTTCACCACATCGTGCGAATTCAGCACCCCATATTTTTCAATCCGAGCAAGCATATTTCACCCCCGCGATGGCGCAGCCGAGCCAAAAACACATAATAAACATTACGGCTCCAAAAGGGATGGGATGCTAGGAGTCGCGAAGCACAGGGAGGGCGTGTAGCAGCGCTACATAACCGACCGAGCACCGCAAGACGACACCGCAGCACGCCCTTTTCGAGCCGTCCGTCCTTATTTCACTTCAAATATAGCTTCGACTTCAACGGCCACCCCAAACGGCAGCCCACTCACGCCCACCGCCGCACGCGCGTGTTTGCCAGCATCGCCAAGCAAAGCCACCATGAAATCCGAAGCCCCATTGGCCACTTTCGGATGGTCAGTGTATTCCTCCGTCGCATTCACAAACACACCAAGCCGCACGAGCTTCACAATACGGTCCAAATCGCCATCCAGCACATTTTTCGTATGCGCCAATATATTAAGTGCGCATAATTTGGCACAGGCCTGCCCCTCTTCAAGCGAAATATTCGCCCCTAATTTACCAATATACTGTGGTTTCCCATCCAGCATCGGTAACTGACCTGACACAATTAATAAATTTCCAGATCTGGCCACTGGCACATAGTTCGCCGCAGGCATCGAGACCGCTGGCAACGTAATATTCATATCTTTCAGTGTATTGTCTATAGAACCCATAGGTTTCTCCTGTGCTTTTGCCACCACAATCAGCAGCAATATTGTTACAATTAGTAGGGGGTTGTCTAAAAGTTGTCAAAAAATTGTAACAATTCTGTGCTATATCTTAAAACATGGGCTGCATGAAGCAGTTCTTGAGAGAATGGTTACTACAAAAAGGGAGAGTTTATGAATACTATTACAAATAAAGCGTGGTCACTTTCGGTATGCGTTATGCTGGCTTATGCCTTCATGTTAGTGCCAGAAGCTGCACTCGCTGGCGGCGGACCATCGAGCATCGAAGATGCGCTCTGCGAAGTTATCGGTTGGTTCATTGGTCCCGTAGGTAAAGCGATTGCAACACTTGCAATCATTATCATCGGTGTCGGCGCTCTGATGGGTAAAGTATCATGGGGTATGGCCATCATCGTAGGTCTCGGTGTTGCAGTTATCTTCGGTGCACCAGAAATCGCTGGCTTGCTGGGTGCAACAGGTGGCAACTGCGCTGCAGTATAACACTGTAGTATTACATACAATAACGTAAGTAATTTGGGCGGGGTTAGGCATGGCAACATGTCCTAACCCCACACCTTCACCAGCAGCAGGCAAGGCACCGCATGTGGTTTAGCCGCAAATCCGCCGAAGCGGTAGATCTAGAGACCTTCCGAGACATCAAAGACGATGTCATCGAATCCGAATTCGTGCCTTACGCATGCCTGTACGATAAAGAAACCATCCTCACCAAAAACGGTCAGCTCATCCAGACAGTCAAAGTCTCGGGCTTCAACTACGATACTGCAATAGACGACGCAACCCCGCTTCGCACCGCCGTGCGCAACGCGCTGCGATCCGCCCTGCCCTCAGGCGATTACGCTATCTGGCTGCACACGATGCGCCGTCGCGTCAAACTTACTCCGCAAGGCGACTTCCCCGATAGCTTCTCGCGCTCCATTCACGAAAAATGGCGCGACGTCCAGCAATGGGATAACGCCTATATCAACGAAATTTATGTCTCCATCGTCAAAGAGCATCAAGCCATCGACATCACCGACCCGCAGGTTAACACCCGCATGTGGTTCTCCCGCGCCATCAATAATTACCGCGCCGGATTTCTCGATAGCTCCGCGCGCGAACTCACCCGCGCGGTGGATAATTTTTGCAAGCAGCTCACCACCTACAGTGCTCGCCGTTTAGGGCTGGTCGAACGCAACAATATATTTTACCACGAAGGCATCGAATTCTTAGAAAAACTCATCAACCTGCGCTACCGCCCGATGCAGGCATCCGTGGCCGACTTATCAAAAGAACTAACGAGCGCCGATATCACCTTCGGCTACAACGCCATGGAAGTACGCGGAGCCGACAATTCACGCCGCTTTGCCGCCATCCTCACCATCAAAGAATACAAAGAAGCATCCCTCAGCGCACTTGATCAATTCTTAGAAATCCCATGCGAAATCATCATCTCGCAATGCTTCGATTTCATTGGAGCCAGCCAAGCCAAAGAAGCGTACGAACTGCAACACCGTTACCTGAAAAGCGGTGGTGATAACGATATGCTACGCATGAGCGAAATTGCATCCCTCATGGAGTCGGGGAAAAATACGGTTAAAGATTTTGGCGAGCATCAGCTTACCATGTTTGTCATCGCCACCTCCATCAAAGAGCTCGAAAACAACATCCGCATGATTCGCCGCGCTCTCACCCGCATCGGTATCGTATCCGTGCGCGAAGATATGATGCTAGAGGATTGCTACTGGGCGCAGCTGCCCGGCAACCTCACCTTCGTGCGTCGCATGCAGCCCATCAATACCTCGCACCTTGCAGGCTTCATCTCGCTGCAATCGTTGCCCATGGGCAACGCCGTCGGCTCACAATGGGGCCCGCCTGTCAGCCTGTTTCCCACCGTCAGCAACACACCCTATTTTTTCAATTTCCATCGCGCAACAAACGGCCACACCACCCTCATAGGCCCGCGCGATGCAGGTAAAACAACCCTGCTGCATTTCCTCATCGCGCAGGCGCGCAAACTAAACACCCGCATCTGGTATATCGACACCCGCGGCAAAACCGATATATGGGCACAGGCCATGGGCGCTACCCACTATGTCATGAAGCGCGAAAACAGCTTGGCGCGCATGGCACCCTTCTTGCGCAAAGACACACCCGAACACCGCGATTTTCTCTCCGTCTGGCTCACCGTTCTTATCGATAGTTCAGGCAGCAAACTCAGCCGCAGCGTCGTACAATTCTTCCGCGCACTGGTCGATCAGATGTATGCCCTCCCACCCGAACAGCGCAGCTTAGCCGCCATCGCAGGCAAAGTCGCCGAAGCCGATATGATGCTCGCATCAGGCCTCACACGTTGGGTAGGCACCAATACATTCGGCCAGATATTCGACAATAAAGCCGAAACCATCCGCTTCGACCCCTTCACCATATTCGATATCAGCGAACTCATGGGCGACGAAACCACCCGCGCCCCAACCGCTGCCTACCTGCTCCAGCAAATGACCGAACTGCTGGATGGCACCCCCACCATCATCGTGCTTGATGAAGCTTGGCAACTACTCGCCAACCCACTTTTTGCACCGCAAGTCGACACATGGATGGATCACCTCACTGCCTCCAACGCCATGATGATAGCGACCACCGAACAGGTCGAACAATCGGTCTATTACCCCTTCGCACAAAAAATCAGCGCCAAAGCTGCAACCCAATTATTCCTGCCCGATCCCGATCCCCTGCCCGAATTCATGACCGTGTTTGGTCTGAACACGCAGGAAATGGGCTACGTCTCGCAAATGCGCACCGATGATCGCCACGTGCTCATCAAGCGCGGGCGCGAAACCGCTATTATCAAAGCCAACCTCGCCCCACTCGGCGATGCGCTTTATACCCTCGCCTCCACCACGCCACCCGTTGAAGAGCAGGTACAAACTGCCGAACAACAGTTGGCTATTCTCATGGGATGGAAAGGGCCAGCGGGCAACGCAACCTGATGACAATAGCACTCAAACACACATATTTACACACCGCGCGGACGCAGTATCGCACCAACCTCATCTTGTTTGGTCTATTTGTTGCCTTCACTATGATGAGCTACGCATTCTCCGCCCATGCGCAGGTGTTCGGCTCGGTAAATTCTGGATTCTCTTGTGGCGCGGGTGGTGGTGGCGCAGGCAGCATATTACAACAAGGCCAGTGCCCCTCCTCCATGGAAGACGGCAAAGTGTTCAGCTATTTCGTCTGCCAAATGGAAAAGCTCATCGGTGAAACCTTCGGCGAATTCTACTGCCAACTGCAAGGTAAATTCTTCGGCCCCATGAGCGCCGTCATCACACTCGCCATTACCTTGTTCGGCGTCGCTTTCATCACCGGCATCGTGCAGGCATCAGGCCGCGATGTCATGATTTTTCTTTTCAAAGTCTGCGTAGTCTGGGGCTTTGCCACACAGGCCGATTTACTCATTGGCGTGGCTTACAAATTTTTTATGGGAGGCCTCAAAACCGGCATCGAAATCGTAGTCAGCTCCGTCTTCACACCCGATAGCAGTGTCAACATCACAGGCAAAGGCGGTGAACGCATCTATTCCTACATGGATGAAATTTTCAAAAAACTCGTCAACATGTCCACCGAATCCATTCAGGATGGTGGAAGTGGCAGCGGTAGCGGTAGTGGCAGCGCATCAAACAGTAACGATAACACCTGCAAAAATGCCATCTTCGCCATACTCACCTTGCTTGCAATAGCTTTCCCTCCATTATTTGCGCTTGGCGTGTTTCTATTCATCAAGCTCGCGGCTTTTTTCCTACGCGCCGTATTCGGCTATATCTATGCCATCATTGGCATTAGCTTCCTCATCGTGCTGGCCCCCATTTTCCTCTCTTTTTACTTCTGGCGTCAAACGCAAGAATATTACGAAAAATGGCTAGGCCACCTTGCCTCTTTTGCCGTGCAGATGGTCATCATCTTCGCCTTTATTTCGTTCCTGCTTTCCATGAACGTCAAAAGCATCACCAAAGATCTGCTCGATCTCGTTGTTCCCTACAACAAGAGCGTTGAAACCCAAGGCATTCGCTGGCCATGGAAAGTATGTACGTTGTGTGAATTCGAAGTCACCGACAGCAGCACAGGCGGCGGAAGTACTGGCGGCGGAGGTGGCAGAGAAGCCCCTGCAGGCTCCGTTAAATGTAAAGAAAATCCAGGCAAACCTATGCCCCCCACCAGCCTTTCTGGCCCAGGCAATAATGCAAGCGGCGGCATGAACGGCACTCTGCTCAAACTTGCGAGTAAAGTACTTATAACGCTTGTGGTGCTCACCTATATCGTCTCCAGCCTGCTCGAACTTGTGCCACAACTTGCATCGCGCATTGCATCCGCAGGTATAGGCGGATCCCGAGTACAAGCAGGTGCATTGGTCGGTAAAAACATGCCACTACCTGCCGAACAGGCGCTGGAAACCTTCGAGAAGAATTTCATGGATAGGCTCGGCAAAGGCGGCAACCCCGTCACTGCGTATTCTGAAGCCTTCACTCAGGCCTCAAGCGCCATGGTCACAGGAGCAAGCCGCGCCTCTGGCGGTCAGGTAACTGGCACCGGCATGAGCCAAATGTTCCAAAACTTCCTATGGAACGGAGCGTAACACTCACCCACTAAACGGTCACACCACACCGCATGCAAAACCTATTATGCAATAACGCATTCAGATACCTCCTGAATTACGAATCCTAAATCTTGAATCCTATACTTATGCACATATCAGTGTGTACTTGAAATATTGCCGCTACCATATATAGTGTTTTCGAATATTCTTTTAACCATCAGAATTGGGCGTTTTTCGTGTCATTTAATCCCTTCAAACGCAAAGAAGAAACAGGCGAAGAAACCTCGCATTGGTACAAAGATCAGTACCAGCACATGGTCGTGCAGCGCAACGTGCTGGCTTTTCTCACCCTCGCTGCATTAGTAGCATCCGTCGTCTGTGTTATTCTGGTAAATCGCATCGCCGAAGTAAAAACGGTCGAACCCTACGTCGTACAGATCGATGATAAATCAGGCGTCGTCCAGTTGGTCGAGCCCATCTCCCGCAACGAATACGCTGCTAACGAACTCGTCGATCGCTTCTTTGTTGCTCAATACGTCAACGCACGTGAAAGCTATAACCTTAGCATCCTGCGTTATAATTATAACGTTATCCGCGTGATGTCGACAGTGGGAATTTTCGATGTGTTCCGCCGCGATGTAAGCCCTAACGTCCCAACCTCTGCTGCTGCAGTGCTAGGTAACGAAGGCATCCGCACCGTGCGCATCAAATCGGTCGCCTACATTCAAAATCCAACCATCCCTAACAATAACGATAAAGCTACGCCTGAAAAAATCATGCAGGCACGTATCGAGCTGCGCGACACGCGTGAAAACGGTCAGGATGTTATCGATAACTTCGTTGTCACCATCACCTTTCAATATGCCAATATCCAGCTGAACGAAGAAGAGCGCCTCATCAATCCGTTGGGCTTCACTGTCACGCAATACCAAGTTCAGAGGGAGATTGCATAATGCGCATCCGTCATGCCTTGTTCTGTATTAGCATTGCACTGACGCCTCTTGCGCCCGCACTCGCCCAAACCGCTATTGTCACCGACAGCCGCATCAAAACCTTCGTATACAACGAAAACGAAGTGTTCAATATCGTCACCCATTACGGCTACCAGTCCAATATCGAATTTGGTGCAAGCGAATCCATCCAAAGCATCTCCGTCGGCGATCGTGTAGGTTGGCAAATCTCGCCATCTGGACGACGCATTTTTGTCCGTGCGATGGAAGACAGGGCCCACACCAACATGACCGTAATAACCAATAAACGCGCCTACCAGTTTGATCTGCGCGAAGCGGGTGCAGCCGCACTTCTTCCCAGCGAAGAATTGGTCTACGTCATCCGCTTTTACTATCCCGATGAACCAGGCCAAACGCCACCCTCTCCCATCGTAAGCACATCATCCATGTCGCCTGCGCCCGTTGCGCCCTCTCCAGCGCCAGTAAGCATGCAACCTGCTGTACAGCCCATGGCCCAATCATCTGCTCCCGTGGGCATGTCACCTAGCGGTGCAGTTAATTACAACTACACCTTCACCGGTAACGGCGACGCTGCACCAGTAAAAATTTATGATGATGGACAAGCGACCTATTTCAAATTTGCAAACAATGCAGTGCGTCCTACCATCTCCGTGCTCAATGCCGCCAATCAGGAAATTCCCATTCCCGCATCCCAAACAGGCGAAGGCCTAACATCGGTGGGAACCATAGCTTCGCGTTTCACAGTCAAAACCAATGCATCACGTGTGGTGGTATATAACGAAAGCAAACCGGGTGCGTAACACTGCATGAGCGATAACAACGACATTCCACCACCACCGCCACCACCGGGCGATGCGTTCAATCCAAGCGAAGTGTTCCAGCAGGAATCCTACGACCGCGATGAACAGATGGAATCAGGCAAGCCCGCCGTTGCCCAAAGCCCCACCCGCGTATTCATCGTGCTTGGCATCATGGGTACCATTCTCATGTTCCTGCTCTACAACATCTTCTTCGCCGACAAAAAAGATGAAGAAAAACAAGATCTGCAACCCAGCAAAGTAGCCGAGCGCGACACACCCCTCTCAGGCCCCGCACCTGCCCCCACATTAATCGAGGAAACCATTCCCGATGCCCCACCTTTGGCACCGCCTCCGATTCCTGAGCCCACGCAAGTGCCCGAAATCAATCAGCAGGCCGATGAATCGAATAACAAAGCCCTGCTCGATCGTCTCAAATCCAACATGCTCATCATGAATGGCGGCTCCAGCCTTTTCGGCGGCGATAAAGGAGAGGCCGAAGAAGAACTCGCAGGGCTCGATCCCAATTCACAATTTGGCAGTCTGGTTGCCAAATCCACCACCAAAGCCGCTAAAGTCAAAGCCACGCATATCGGTAATCTGAACCTGATTATCGCACAAGGGCGCGTCATTCAGGCAACGTTAGAAACCGCTATCAACACCGACTTACCAGGCCCCATTCGCGCCATCGTCAGCCGCGATATTTACGGCGAAGCAGGTGAGTTTCCACTCATCCCCAAAGGCTCACGCCTTATCGGCCAATACAATTCTAACGTCATCGCTGGCCAAAGCCGCGTCTATGTGATGTGGACCCGCGTCATCCGCCCCGATGGTGTCGATATCGCCATTGGCTCACCCCTCATCGATCAAATCGGTCAAGCGGGTGTTGGCGGCTTTGTCGATAATAAATTCCGCGAAATGTTCTCCCGCGCCGTGCTTGCCAGCGTGTTCTCCATCGCCGTGGCATACGGTGTCGAACAAGTATCGGGTGAAGACCAGACCACCACCACTTCAAGCCCCGCTCAAGGCCTCTTCACCCAGTCAGGTGGCACCGCCTCAAGCGCCACCACCAACGCACTCAACCGCCTTGGCTCCACTACCACTTCGTTCATCTCCCGCTTCATCAACGTCAAGCCCACCATCCTGGTCGATCAAGGTTCAAACGTGATGGTATTCGTTAACCGCGATCTCCTCTTCCCCTCCGAATATGTCGGCGCACAAGTGCAATAAGAAGCATTTCCCAAAATGCCTTTTGACCGCGATGCGTTTATATGAGATGAATACTAGGAGCACCTGCGCGTTTTTTTCCGCAGCGTAGCAGCGCTACGTGAGGACAAAAAACGTGATGCGACAACGCAGTCACTCACAGAAACGGATCCGCATGTCCATTGGCAGCCTAACAGCACTCCACACCTTCCTCGAGCCCCTCGACCATATTTTCGCCGAAACAGGGGTGAACGAGATATCCATCAATCGCCCGGGCGAAATCTGGGTTGAACGCCGCGGCGATATGACACGCGAACTCGTGCCCCAACTCACGCTCGAACATCTGCAATCCCTCGCCCACCTCACCGCGCAATTCACCCAGCAGATGATTTCATCCGAAAAACCACTCCTCTCAGCAACACTACCGCAAGGCTACCGTATCCAAGTCATCTTCCCCCCCGCCTGCGATGGCGATTCAGTCATCATGTCCATCCGCAAACAAACCGTGCTCAACCTCTCACTCGATGAATACGAACGCATCGGTGCCTTCGATACCACCAAAACAGGCGAAGGCTACATCAACCAAGATGACGAAGAACTCCAGCGCCTGCTCAAGGCAGGTGAGGTAAAAAAATTCATCGCCGCCGCCGTAAAAATGCGCAAAAACGTTATCATCTCAGGCGGTACCTCCACAGGTAAAACCACCTTCCTAAATGCCGCCCTCAAAGAAATCCCGCCCGAAGAGCGCATCATCACGGTCGAAGATGCGCGCGAAGTATTTTTGGAACATTTGCCCAACCGCGCCCATCTCCTCGCCTCACGCGGCGGCCAAGGCCGCGCCATCGTCACCACCCAAGATCTCATCGAAGCCTGTCTGCGCATGCGCCCAGACCGCATCATCGTTGGCGAGTTGCGCGGTAAAGAAGCCTTCGCCTACCTTCGCGCCGTCAATACTGGCCACCCTGGTTCCATCGCCACACTGCATGCCGACACCCCCAAACTCGCGCTCGAACAGCTCTCCCTCATGGTGCTCCAAGCCGATCTCGGCATCACCCGCACCGAAATCAAAGAATACGTCATGAACGTCATCCAAATCATTATCCAATTAAGACGTGGCGCCAAAGGAAGGCGCTACGTCAGCGAAATTTTCTTCAATCCCAATCAGGTGTAATCTTGCTTAGTGAAGCAAACTATTAATGCGCTCTTTTGTCACCTCGCCACGCACCATGAAATTGCTTCAATCCCTCACCCACCTCGGGCGGCTTTATATCACCAGCAATATAGAAAAAATTCGGTTGCTTACCTTTAACAAATTCCCACTGATTAGCTAGATAGCTACAAGAAGATCCTGAAAGAGAAACATGCAGCATCTCGCCTTTATTAACCCCTTTAATACCATCAATAACTGAGACAATAACGCTGTCCGCCACCGCCAAAGGCTCAGGCGAAAGAACTACAACTTTTGCAACAACTTCCTGTGTCATGGCAGTTGAAGGCAATTTTTGTAATAGTATATAATCTTGCGAATCCAACCCCAAGCACGCATATGCATTCCCAGCAGAATGCATAACAAGAACGAATAAAAGCGCTATAAATCGCATAGTCTACCCCTTCTATCTTAACGTACTTTACAAATCATCAGTGCAATGCGGCTTCAGTCTACAATTAAAATAAAGAAAACGCTTCCCTAATTACTCACCTCTCGACTCTCGCTTCCAATTACTCTAAATTGCCCTACATGGAAGCCCTTCGCACCAAACTCGTCATAGTCCTTGTCGCACTCGCCCTCACGCTCGTGCCGCTCTATGTTGGCACCGCGATTGGCTATGTGGTAGGCGATCAGCACATGCGCGTCAAAGTCGGCCAGCCAAAGCCAAGTGTTAAGGCGTATAAACCCGCCATCGTCAATCCCAAGCTGCTCTACAAACAATATATGGGGCTGCATAAATACGCCGCCTACTACAAAAAATTCCCGCAATACCGCGCCAGTATTTTCAGCATCGAATTCGATTCCAAATTCTACGCGCCCCCCATCGCGGGCGTGTTGTTCGGCCTCATTGTCCTGTTCATGATACGCGCCCCGCTGATGGA
>JAIXZB010000210.1 GCA_027489915.1 Rickettsiales bacterium
ACTCGTATTTTTCTTTCAACCCGCGCAGAATTGAAATCGTATCCTCCACCGTTGGCTCACTCACAAACACTGATTGGAACCTGCGTGCCAGCGCCGCATCTTTTTCAATATGCTTGCGGTATTCATCAAGTGTTGTCGCGCCCACGCAATGCAGTTCACCACGTGCAAGTGCGGGCTTCAGCATATTGCTCGCATCCATCGCACCTTCTGCCGCACCAGCACCCATCAGTGTGTGCAGCTCATCAATGAACAATACCACATCACCCGCATGTGCCGAAATTTCAGATAACACCGCCTTCAAACGCTCCTCAAATTCACCGCGGAATTTTGCCCCCGCAATCATCGCGCCCAAATCAAGCGACAATAACTTTTTATCTTTCAAATTCTCTGGTACGTCTTTGTTTACAATGCGTTGCGCCAGCCCTTCCACAATCGCCGTCTTGCCCACCCCAGGCTCACCAATCAGCACAGGGTTGTTCTTGGTGCGGCGCGATAGCACCTGCATCGTGCGCCGAATCTCCTCATCGCGCCCAATCACTGGGTCAAGCTTTCCAAGCCGCGCAAGCTCCGTCAAATCCTTGGTATATTTTTTCAGCGCCTCAAACGAATCCTCCGCCCGCGCACTGTCTGCCACGCGCCCTTTGCGCGCATCATTAATCACTGTGTTAAGCGCTTGCGGCGTTACTCCCGCATCCTTTATTGCCTTGCCTGCTTCCGTTTCAGGCGCAAGTGCAATCGCCTGCAGCAGGCGCTCAAGCGTCACAAAACTATCCCCCGCCTTTTTCGAAAGCTGCTCCGCATTCTCCATCAGCCGCGCCGTTTCGCTTGTCAAAAACAATTGCCCACCCGCACCACTTCCTTCCACCTTAGGGATTTTTGAAAGCGCCTGCGCCGAGCGCTCCACCAGAAGTGCAGCGTCACCACCGGCCGCCGATACCAGCTTCATCAAACTTGGCTCTTCCTCAATCAAACTCGCCAGAATATGCTCAGGCGAAAACCGCTGATGGTTGCTGCGCAACGCCAATGCCTGCGCTGCCTGCAACACGCGCTTGCTTTTATCGGTATAATTTTCAAAATCCATGGGCGAGTCCTTTTCTTTGTGCTACTAGGTAGCCACCTTAACTATATGGTAACATAAAAAATGGCTTCAAGACTCACCGCATGTGTTTGTATCATCGCCATGCTTGCAGCCCCGGCATTCGCCGCCCCCACGCTTCCATCCAAACTCTATTACCGAATCAGCTGGAGTGGCCTGCCTTTAGGCCGCATCCGCGTTGATTGCACCGAAACCGACTCCAGCTATAGCATGCTAATCGACACCAAAAGCAAGGGCGTCGTAAGTGTATTCAGCCCCTTCCAAACTTTAGCGCAAACACACGGTATCAAGCAAAATGGCCGCTACCTCCCCACCCGCTACGTCAGTCAGGCCGAAAAAAGCGATGAAGGCGAAGACCGCGCCACCTCCATCGATTACGACAGCGTTGGCCGCATCGTAAAACGCACCGTCACCCCACCCGATGATCCAGCATGGCGGCCCATAGTTGCGCTCGAAAAAGTCCTAACCATACCCGATCCCATCACTGGCTTCATCCAAATCCGCCATGCGCTTTCAGAGGCAGAAGCACAAGGACTAAAAGAAGCCATCATCCGCACCTATGACGGCAAGCGTTTTGCGCAACTCAAAGCCAAAATCATCCCCTCAGAAAAGCCAAACCTTATCGCCACACGCATCACCCGCAAACCACTGGATGGCTACACCCCCAAAGAGTTGAAAAAATTCAAGAAAGGCGACCCCGAACTCATCGTCTGGTTTGAAAAAAACAACGCCTTTATGCCCAATCGCTTGGAGCTTTCCATGATGCTAGGCACCATCACCGTACAAAAATCCATCGAATAGGGCTTGAAACCCAAAAACACCTCTCCCATATCCATTAATGCGAGCCGGGCCCCTCTGGTAGCAATCACGCTACGATGTCGGATCGCACTGGAGTTTCCAGTGCATCTACGCCGCATTGGAACACTTCAGTTCACATAACTGGAGGAACTATGTCACCTAAACGTTTGCATTCTTTAATGTTCAAATCAGCCGAAATCCAACATGAAATCGAGCGCGAACATGCACGTCCGCGTCCCGATACGTTTCGTCTGCTGAAACTCAAGAAATTACGCCTTGCCATCAAGGATCACATCCTGCGTCTAATGCGCAAAGCGACACGCAAACCGAAAAAGCCCAAACGTAACCTCAGCCACGCGTAAACAAAAAAGCCACCCCGCACCATGTGAGGGGTGGCTTTTTTTACATAGCGTAAGAAACGCTAAATCTGTGGAATCACCGAATCAGGAAGCGGAATCTCTACCGTATTCGCATTCGGATTTGGTTCCATAGGTTCACTGCTCACATGCTGGCGTGGACGTGTCGAACCATACGAACGGCGCTGTGGGCGCGGCTGCGGTTGCTCCGCTGCTTCTGCTGGCGCAGCACCCGCATCACCTTGTGTATCTTCTGAAGCAACAGCTTCCGCACTCGTATCCTGCTCTGCATGATGCTGTTGTTGATGCTGCGCACGTTCAGCAAAACGCTCTGCTTCAATCGCACCAATTTCGGTCAACACGCGCACATAATGATCCACATGCTGGAGGTAATATTCCATATCCACCACATCGCCATTCATCTGCGCATCTTTGGCCATATTGCTATATTTCTCGCGCATCTGCATCGCATGATGTTTCTGGCGCGCCATATTCTGGCCATCATTCTGGCCCCCACGATTACCACCGCCATTATTGTTGCGATGATTCGAGAACCGGCGTCCACCATGACGCATCT
>JAIXZB010000201.1 GCA_027489915.1 Rickettsiales bacterium
ATGAACGGGTGATGGATTCCAATGATTTGGAAAAAGAGCGTGGCATTACCATTTTGGCCAAATGCACCAGTATTCAGTGGGGCGAGACCCGCATCAACATTATCGACACCCCTGGTCACGCCGATTTCGGCGGCGAGGTAGAGCGCATTTTGAGCATGGTGGATGGCGTATTATTGCTAGTAGATGCAGCAGAAGGTCCGATGCCACAAACCAAGTTCGTGCTGATGAAAGCACTCGCACTTGGCCTTCGCCCGATTGTTATCATCAATAAAGTCGATCGCCCCGATGCACGTATCGATGAAGTACTGAACGAAATTTTTGATTTATTCGTTGCCCTCGATGCCAATGATTCCCAGCTCGATTTCCCCACCATCTACGCCTCAGGCCGCAATGGCTGGGCAGCCATGGATTTGGACGCACCGCGCGAGAACCTGCACTGCATCATGAATGAAGTCGTGCGTTATGTCGAAGAGCCAGATGGCGACGAAGATGCGACATTCGCAATGCTTGTAACCATGATTGAATCCGACAATTTCCTTGGCCGCCTGCTCACGGGTAAAGTCGAAAGCGGCACAGTAAAAGTCGGCATGCCCATTAAATCACTGCGCCTTGATGGCAGCGTTATCGAGCAAGGCCGCATCACCAAGCTGCTCTCGTTCGATGGCATTGACCGCGTACCGGTGAATGAAGCCACCGCAGGTGCGATTATTTCCATCGCAGGCCTCACCGAATCCACCGTGGCCGATACGATTGGCGCGCTTGAGCTCACCACCCCGCTCAAAGCCACACCGATTGATCCGCCCACCATGGCCATCACCATTGGTGTGAATGATTCACCACTTGCCGGCACCGAAGGCACCAAAGTAACCAGCCGTATGATTCGTGATCGCCTGTTCAAGGAAGCCGAAGGCAACGTTGCCATCCGCGTGAAGGAAACCGATAAAGCCGATGCGTTTGAAGTTGGCGGTCGCGGCGAATTACAGCTTGGCGTGTTGATTGAAACCATGCGCCGCGAAGGCTTTGAGCTTTCCGTATCACGTCCTCGCGTGCTGTTCCAAAAAGATGCAGATGGCAACACCACCGAACCACTCGAAGAAGTGCAGGTCGATGTGGATGAAGAATTCTCGGGCGTAGTGGTGGAAAAACTCTCGCTGCGCAAAGGCAACATGACCGAAATGCGCCCATCCTCGGGTGGCAAACTGCGTATGAAATTCCTCATTCCTGCGCGCGGCATGATTGGCTATCAGGGCGAATTCCTGACCGATACACGCGGCTCAGGCGTCATCTCGCGCATCTTCCACGGCTATGCGCCCTACAAAGGCGATATTGCAGGCCGTCGCAACGGTGTGCTGATTTCCAGCGCCACCGGTGTTGCCGTTGCCTATGCACTCTGGAACTTAGAAGAGCGCGGCTTCCTGATGATTCCCGAAGGTGTAAAAGTCTATGAAGGCATGATTATCGGCCAGCATAGCCGCGATAATGATTTGGATGTGAACCCACTCAAGGGCAAGCAGCTTACCAACATCCGCACCACCAGCAAGGATGAAGCCGTGCGCCTCACCCCTCCTCGCCTGCCGACCATCGAGCAATCGATTGCCTATATTCAGGAAGATGAGTTGATGGAAGTCACCCCCAAATCCATCCGCCTGCGCAAACGCGAGCTAGATCCGAATAAACGCAAGCGCGCCGAGAAATCAAAGGATGCTGTCGCTTAACTCTGTGACGACCCTTTCTTTTCTGCTATTAACGCGATGCGATCAGCAAGCGCTTGTACCTTCACAGGCAAACGCATCCCGCCGATGGTGAGCTTCGTTTGGCCGCTGGCCGACATCATGGTCAGTATATTATTGGATTGTATGCGCTCAATATATATATCGCCCATATCTTTCCAGGCGATGCGTTTGGTGCGGCCCAGCGCACCCAATACGGCTACTCCCTTGTCATCAATCACCATAACAGGTGCAGGCCTGAATATCTGATACAATGCAAGTAAAGTTACCGCGGTGAACATCAACATGCATAGCCAGCCGATGACATGAATCATCTCCACACTGTACTTGCGGGTAGGCGTATCCTCCCCAATCATCCAATAGCCAAGGAACGTAAATCCAATGCCAATACAAAGCCCAAAAAGCTTTTTATACCAAGGGGTATATAACATTATCGGAAGTGGCTTGCTGTCGATACTTTGCATGTTTGCCTCTTTGCTTGTGTGCCCCAGATGCTTCCAAACAGCACGCTAACACAAGCCTAATACCTACGCAAACGCGGCGAGAAATCGAAGGAAGCAGTGACTTAAGTTTTATACAGATAGTATGTGATTGCCTTTTGAAGCCGCAATTTCAGTAATTTGCTGTTTCAAAGCCTCTAATTCACAATTTAGCCCAACCTCTCCAATGAATATTTTCTTTCGCCTGTTCTCCACAACACAAAGTATTTTGTGTTTGCCGAAAGTCGTTATGTAAAGCTCAGCGATAGCTTGCCATTTTATGTTTATTTCCTGACTAAAAATCGAACAACAATAAATGGAATCTTCATCAATTTTCAAAGACGGTTTAGCAGCGTAAATTTGCTTCAGCATAAATATTAACGCTAAAATGCCGATTGCAATGTTTACCCAACCAAGAACATGAAGTGCTTCAACGCTCATTCTATGCCAAGGCTTGGTTGCTTGTGTTCCAATCCAGCCCATAGCAATGACTAAAAATGGAGCTATTAGCAAAAATACCATTTTTCTGCGTGGCGTAAAAACTAATATGGGTAACGGTAAAGATTGTGCATTCTTCATAAGAATATTTTCCCTTTTCAAGGTAGAGTGAGCATAATAATTTTTATCTATCAAGGATTTGTATTTTGCCAGCACCAAAGTTCCAGCCCAGCGAAATTATACTCATCTACACTACTGCACCCAACGCAGAAGTAGCAAACACACTTGCGATTGCATTGGTCGAACGCAAGCTCGCTGCCTGCGTGAATTTCTTTGATACTATGCGCTCGGTGTATCGCTGGGAAGGCGTTGTGCAGAGTGCTTCTGAAGTTGCCATGCTCATCAAAACCACAGGCCGCAACTCCGAGCGCATCAAAGCGTTTTTAGATACCGAACACCCTGCAAAAAACCCTTGCTGCCTCATCTTCAAAGCCGAAGATGGGCTTCCAGCGTTTTTGCAGTGGTTAGCAGCCGAAACCGCTTAAGGTGCTTTTGCCTTCACCTGCTGCGATTGTTGCCTCTCATCTAGGCGTTCTGCCCATGTAGACGCTTCAGCTGACTTCTGTTTTTGCGTGGTATCTACTCCCAGTATCGAGGCTACTGTCTTACTCACGGGAGAAAACACATTCTCACCCATAACCCTATCCCATTTCTGCGCGGCATCGGGCGCTAGCATCCGCCCGCCGATGAGCAAGGAGTTACTCACCACTCCCCCCACCAGTTTGCTTTTAAATATCTCGCCGTAGCTGCGCCCATGGCCACCCATTTTTTGCGCCACCGCACCGATGGGGTAGGCAAACATATTCCACACCACCGCTTGCGGCAGATGCGATACTTCGTGCTGATAACTCGCCTCCGCATGCGCTTTCACTTCGGGTGCGTCCGCCGTCAAACCCTGATCCTTACCCCAGCGCTGCGCATTGCGAGTAGCACCAGCGCGAAATGCCCAGCCGAACACAGGCTCGCACAGCTTGCGAATACCGTTCATCATATTTGGCAATGTGCGCTGCACTGCTATGGTCATTGGTACTGCGGCCATATCACCGATAATTTCACCCTTGAAATAATGCCCTGCCTCGTGGGCAAATGTTTTGAGGGTAAGCTTCTGTTTAGGGTGATGATGCTCAGGGTGATTACATCC
>JAIXZB010000144.1 GCA_027489915.1 Rickettsiales bacterium
AACGCCCATGTGCGGATAATCTCGTGCGCTTGTGGGCGCAGATCGGCGGGGTAGAGTTTGGTGAAGCGTTCTGTATCGCTGCAGTTATCGGCGCAAATGCCGTGGGCGGAGAGTTGCGGTGAGATGGATGAGGTTGCCCATGTGTCCATGACGTCAGTGTCGGCTACAATTATAAAATGTTTTCCAGTAATTTTGCTTTTAACGCCCCATTTGCCATTTTTCATTTCAGCTAATATTTCGTATTCACTCTCGGGGAATCGATTATAAGGAAAATCAACTAATGGGTTTACAGGTTTATTCGTAATGTTTGCATATACCACTTCTGGATCTCCCGATGGTATAAACATATCAGGTGAGTTCGGGTCTGGCATAGTAGGAAGTTCAAACATGCCTTTACCATGTTCTTGCATTTCATAAGCATACCACACCGGAAACGGCACGCCGAAATAGCGTTGGCGGCTGATGCACCAGTCTTGGTTCAGGCCGTCTATCCATTGTTCCATGCGTAGGCGCATCCATTCGGGGTGCCAGCTGCATTCGGCGGTTTTAGCTTTAAGTTCTTCTTTTTTATCCGTCACACGCACGAACCATTGGTGGGTGGGGAGGATTTCGAGCGGGGCGCCACTGCGTTCGGCGCATTTGACGGCGTGGGTGATGGGTTTTTGCTCGGTGAGCAGGCCAGCACCCTTCAGCATATTCAGGATGGTTTCGCGTGCGCCTAGGTTTTTGGGGTCGGGGTTGCTGACTTTTTTGCCTTCCAGTTCGGGGAAAGTTTCGCTGAAGCCAAAAAGCTTGCCGTATTTGTTGAGAATAACGCGGGTTTCGAGTGCGTGTTTTGTCCATTTCTGGATATCGGCGTCGTCGCCGAACGTACAGCACATCATGATGCCGGTGCCTTTTTCGGATTCGACGGTGTCGTCTTCGAGCACGGGGACCTGATGGCCGAACAGTGGCACGGTGGCGTATTTGCCCTTGAACTTCGCAAAGCGTGTATCTTCGGGGTGGTAGAAGAGGGCGACGCAGGCGGGGAGCAGTTCGGGGCGGGTGGTCATGATGCTGACCGGCTCGCCTTCGATGGTGAAGGTGATGGTGTTCTGGTGGCTTGCGAGTTCCTTATCGATAATTTCGGCTTGGGCGATGGCGGTTTGATCGACAGGATCCCAATAGAAGGGGCGCAGTGCGCGGTAGCAATGGCCTTTGTTCACGAGGTCGAGGAAGGAAAGCTGCGAGAGGCGGCGCGAATCATCGGAAATCGTGTGGTATTCCTGTGCCCAATCGACGGATAGGGCGATGGACTGGAATAGGCGACGGAATTCGGCGCGGGCTTCTTCGCTTACTTTCAGGCATTCGGTGATGAACTCTTCGCGGCTCATATCGGTTGCGCGTTTTTTGATTTGTTTTTCTACCAAGCGCTCGGTGGGCAGGCCGTTATCGTCGAAGCCCATAGGATAAAAAACGGTTTTGCCCTTCATGCGCTGGAAGCGGGCGATGAAATCGGCTTGGGTGTAGCTGAAGACATGGCCCATGTGGAGGTGGCCTGAAACGGTTGGGGGCGGGGTGTCGATAACGTAAGTATCTGCGCGATCCTTGGATTCATCCCACGCGTAGGTTTTGTTTTTGACCCAGTGGTCTTGCCATTTTTGTTCGGTTGCTGCTGTGTCGTATTGGGCAGGCAGGGCCTGCATGCGGTGGGTGTAGGTCATGGCACTCGTCTTATGATTAAGAATGAGTGCTGTTGTTAGCTACTTTCTGCGATTTGCGCAACCTGCTTGCAGGGGTGGGAAAGAATGAAACGGCATTGCTTGCCGATTCGCAAGGAACGGGAAGGATGCTTTGCCAGCTTTTGGGGCAGTGGGAGCGAATGCTCCAGCCTTGCGCATTGACGATGTCGGCGCTTGCGCCATGTAACATTAACGCTTCAATACTTGCGCGCTGGTTTTCGATCAGTGCTATGTGGGCTGGGGTTAGTTTCAAATCGAATGTTTGGAGATTTGGGTTGGCGCCTAGGCTTATTAGAAGCTCTATACACTCACGGCGGTTATAAATAACGCAGTAGTGCAGGGGGGTGGCACCTTCTTTATCTTGGGCGTTAGGATTGGCGCCTTTTTCGATAAGGCGTGTAATGGCCCTATTCCTAATGGCGGGGGTTAAAATTTCATTGTCTATTTGTAATGCGTAATGGAGTGGGGTGCGCCCTAAGGCATCGGTTTTGTTTGGCGAATCTTCGTTGCCTAACACGGTGCGAGCAAGCGCGGAATGCGATTCTTCGATTGAATTAATCCACTGATCTAATTCCATAAATTGCCTCATGCCCGTGATGTTTTGCTTAAGGTTGAGCGCTCAATCTAAAGTATGATAGTGCAAGAGTAATAACAACTTCAAGTAGAATATATTATTTTTAATGTTGGTGGATAATGTTTGGATTTTATGCGGTTGCGCCTTTGCACATGACACTATATAGAGCCCGTGCGCGGGTGTGGCGAAATTGGCAGACGCACCAGATTTAGGTTCTGGCGCCGCAAGGCGTGAAGGTTCAAGTCCTTTCACCCGCACCATTTCCTTTTATGACAATTGTGTGAAAATCGCCGAATCCTTCGGCGGTGCAAGATGCTTTTTGCCTGTGGGTGGTTAGATTTGAAGAATAATAAAAACGTTGGGTGTGGGATGTATGGATTCTGAATTTTCCTATTGGTGTGAGGCGATTAAGCTTCAGCGATCAGATAGAAAACAATACAAGGCATTGAGTGATTTAGAAGCTAAATCGGAAGCTGTGAAAGCCCGCTTTGCAACTTGGCTTGAGGATTCTGAGGTGTGGGATGGGCGTAGATTGCCTCGGCTTGGAAGTAAACAATACGACCTTACTAGAAATATTATGGTTTTTGCGCGCGATATTATGGAAAACAATCCCTTCTCGCCCTCATTTTGTGCATGGGTGATGAGTAATCCTCCCGCGTTGTATACGCAACTGAATCCTGAAACTTTAGCGCAGAAAGAAGCGGCTATTGCAGAAAAAGTGAAGAGCCCTGAGCGCATAGATGTTGCCCTGTGTGATTTGATACGTGCGGATATGTTTGAGGCTTTTGGGAATGATTTGAAAGCGGCTGGTAATAGTCCGATCTTTGATTATGCGTTTAATAATACATTTGTGACACGTGGCGAGAAGCGCGAATGGAATGCATTAGATGAGGACGCAATTGTTAGAGATATTCGAGAGAAAGGTGCTGCATCGCCTCATTATATTGTAACGGCTAACCACGCATTATATGAGAATATGGAGTATGATTTAGCAAAGATTTACGATGGATACGGAAAGCTTGCGCAAGATGTATTTAAGGATGCAGAGGGTAAATCTCCCTTTTCTTTGAAGCGTTTGCATGAAGAGGGGCTTTCATCTGATGATACGGTAATGCTTGCTGCCACGAACACGCGGGAGAATAATTACCTTAATTTGGCATCGTTATTTCGCAGGCTTTATGATGTGGCCATGGTTAACGGCTCGCCCGAAAATGACAGGTTTGAAAACATCTCTCCCAATGCGTTGCGGATGTCGCGCTTGGTGCTGAAACTTATTGCGCAAGACCCTTCGCAGGTAAGTGAACGCAGGCATAATAACATGCCCTGTCTTATTGAAGAAAATAGGCCGTTTGTGGTGCGCGCGGATGCGCCAGAACTGCTGCGTAAATTGAATTTTACTGGGTTCAGTAAAGGAGGAAATGATTTCCGTGATGCGATGCGGTTTTTGACGCATCAGTTAGATAAGACGAATGCGTTGGGAGAGCCACTTGTAACGTTTGCGCAAGTAGGTATGACGCGGCATGATATTCTTGGTAGCATTTCTGTTACTGGGGAATCTATGAATGAGCTGCCGCTTGGGGAGTATTATCTGAATAAAGGTGTTTCAATGGGGTATTTTACCAATGCGCCCGATAAAATTGCACCGCCGCCTACAGATGTAAGGTATGACTCGCGCGGCGAGCAAAAGATTACCTATGGTAGGGGGCGGGGCGGGTATGACGATTATAGTGGCCACGTGCCTGCAATGTCGATTGAAGCCAATGCATTGAATCCGGTGCTTAAGAATTATCGGCGTTGCGAATTTGCGGCATGCGCTGGCAAGGCGGCTATAAGGCATGTTTTTTTTAATAACGTAACGGAAGGGAGTG
>JAIXZB010000030.1 GCA_027489915.1 Rickettsiales bacterium
GGAAGTTTTATTCGGTGGTCAATACCTATGCTGATTTGCGTAGTGCGCTGCAAATGGGAAATTAATAATTTCAATAGGTTAGATTGTGCGTGACGGTGAGAATTCATCGAATTGTCACACGCAATAGCTGTTGTTTTGCATAAAATCATTTCATGGAATTACGAAAACCAGAAACTGTTGTGCATTCTATTCAGCATTTGGCGCGTGGCGCGCAGGCTGAAAAACAGGATGTACGCGCGCAGGACAGCGTTCGTGCAACGGAACAGCGTGTGCAGATGCCGCCAAGCGATGAGGTGGTGCGCTATGAAAAGCTTCGCAAGGATGCAGATGGTGCTTTGGTCACGAATGGGCGCGTCGATGGCCATAGCGTGGATTCGGCTGAGGCGTACGAGATTGTGAAAAATGCTAATACGCAAACGGATTTGAAGATTAGCCGTTGGAGCGAGATTGCGGGCTATATGCGCTGGGGCACACTTGGGCTTATGGCATCGTCATTTACTTGGTTATCCGTTGGTCTTGGTATCGGTGCTGGTGGTGCTGCAGGAGGTGCTGTGGCTTCAACAGGTGCTGTGGCTGCAACCGTTATGGGAATTTCGGCGCTTCCTGCTGCAGCTGCGTTTGGTGTGGCAGCGTTAATTGTAGGTGCTGCAACACTGTTTGCGACACAACATGTGCGTAAGCTGCAAGCAGATCGCTGGATGGATGTGCAAGGATTTATGCAAGAACGTGCGGCAACGAAAATTGGCCAGCAAGTGGCGCAATCGCTGGGTGCTGCGCCTGAAGTGCATGCGATTACCTCTGCCTCTGTTGTGCAAGGTCAGCGCAGTGATGGTAAGCGCTGGCAGGATGTGGCCGCAGAACAAGCCGCTCAATCGCCTATAGCGGCGCGTTAGTATTTCCCTCTTTTAATTACGTGTAGCGATACTATATTGCTCTTATTCAATTATAGGAGTGTGTATGAGCGTTGTTGTTTCTATTGTGTATCACAGTGGCTATGGCCATACGGCGAAAGTGGCGGAAGCGGTTGCTGCAGGTGCTGCGATTGAGGGTGTGACTGTGAACTTACTAAAAGCTGATGGTTTGAGTGATGCGGATTGGGCAACGCTTGACGGCTCGCACGCGATTATTATGGGTGCGCCAACCTATATGGGTGGGGTTTCGGCACAGTTTAAGACCTTTATTGATGCGACATCAAAACGCTGGTTCACTCAGGCATGGAAAGATAAGATTGCAGCAGGGTTTACCAACTCGGGTAATTATTCGGGCGATAAGCTGGCGAGCTTACAGCAACTGATGTTGCTTGGTATGCAGCATGGTATGATATGGGTAGGGCAGGCAGAGATGAGCCCAACGTTTGCTGAGGGTGAAATGCCAAGCTTTGATATGATTAATCGGTTGGGCAGTAATTCGGGATTGATGACACAGTCGAACCAAAAATCGGGCCCTGACATTGCGCCACCTGCGGGTGATTTGGAAACGGCGAAGCGGTTTGGTAAGCGTGTTGCTGAGGTGACGAAGCGGCTTGCTTAAGCGCGGAGCGCTAAATACTCGATAGATTCGGCGAGGCCTGTGGGTTTTAGCGTGATGAGTGCGGCCGACAAAGTGGCGGTGCCGCTTGCAGGCTCCATGCGTACTTTGCGGGTTTTATTCAGGAATTGCTGCATGGGGCCTGTGGGCTCGAAGCCGATAATGGAATCGTAATCACCGCACATGCCAGTGTCGGTTTGGTAGGCGGTGCCGTTTTTGAGAACGCGGCAATCGGCGGTGGGGACGTGGGTGTGGCTGCCAACTACGGCGCTGACGCGGCCATCGAGGAACCCTCCCATCGCCATTTTTTTTTTTTTTTCTTCGGCGTGCATATCGACCAAAATTGCATCGACATTGCTGCCGAGTTTGTAGGGGACGAGTGCGGCTTCGGCGCAGGCGAAGGGGGAATCAAGGTATTCTTTGTGGAATACTTGGCCGAGCAGATGCAGCACGAGTAATTTTTTGCCGCCTTTGATGTCATACAGTTTGCAGCCAGATCCTGCGACGGTGGTGGGGAAGTTGTGTGGGCGGAGTAATTTAGGTTCGCGAGATAATAGCGAGAGTGCATCTTTTTGATCGAAGACGTGATCGCCTCCGGTCATGATATCAACGCCAGCGCGTTCGAACTCGCGCATGATTTCGGCGGTGATGCCGAAGCCGCCTGCGGCGTTATCGACATTAACGATGACGGCATTTAGGTCGTGTTTCTCACGTAGGCGTGGAACGTGGTAGGTGATGGCATCGCGTCCAGAGCGCCCGACGACGTCGCCGCAGAATAGGATTTTCATAGTTCTGATTTCACTGCTTGTTTTAATAATGTGAAAACATGCTTACGCCAAGTTCGGTGAGAATGCCATCGAGGAGTTGGTCGTGCGGTTCGCGGGGAAGTTCGGGCAGTTCCTGAATGCTGTGGGCGACGCCTATGAAAAGGGGCGGGGTTGGGTGTGCGCGCAGGGTTTGCATGGTGCGGTCGTACCAGCCGCCACCGTAGCCGAGCCGCACACCACGTGCATCGAAGGCTAGGGTGGGGACGAGTATGATGGCAGGGATGAAGGCGGGGGATTCGGCATGTGGTTCGCGCACATTGAAGCTGCCGAGTTCAAGTGCATCGCCATCGCTCCATTGCCTGAAATGTAGAAGTTTGGTGCGCGGCTCCATACGGGGCAGGCTGGTGGTTTTGGATAGGCGCGCCATGATGCGGAAAATGGGGAAGGTATCGAGCTCGCCGCGCATGGCGACATAGCCTGAGAAGCTGGGCGCAAAGGCGAGGATAGGGTGATCGGCGAAATGGCGGGCGATAGCATCGCTTGCGGTGCTGTGCGCGTAGGGGCTGAGGCGCTGGCGTTTTTCGAGCATCTGCTGGCGCATGGCGGGTTTTTGGTTTAGCATGGATTGCCGTGCTTCGCTCGAAATGACGGTGGTGAGAGGTGAATGGAACCACCGAAGCCGTGGATCGTGTAATTCCTCCCGTGACCCTTAACTTAAGGTGGGCACCGTATGCGTTAGACCAGGGTCAATCGCAGGGACAGCACCCGAACGGTGGATATCGGTCCTGGAGTAATACGTCTCACCAACCCAGTAGAACCATTCATATATAAGATAATGGAATGAGTGGATTATTCAAGTGAATGGTGAATTTTTAGGCTATGCCAGCTTTGCTGCGATGGTTTCGATGCGGGTGGCGATGTCTTGCAAGGTGGAGGCCATGGTGTTTTCGAGCTCGGCATTGGGCGCGGCGGCGCTGGTGAGGCTGGTTGCGGCTTGCACATGCTGGCGCATGCGGGCGACTTCGGCTTTGGCTTCGTGCAGTTCATCGGCGAGCATGAGGGCGCTGTAGAGCAGCATCATGGAATCGGGCACGCGGCCGAGATGAGTGCCTAAGCGTTCTGTACGCTCGTTCACTTGCCCAACGAGTGCTTGCAGATGGCGCTCTTGTCCATCATCGCAGGCGAGGGCGTACTCTTTACCATAAACTTGCGCGCGAACGGTGGACATTTATGCAGACTCCATCAACATATCGAGTTGTTCGATGGATTGATCGAGGCGCTTGGCGACTTTGCCTGCAGTGTGCTGGAGGGCAATATATTGTTGCTTCAGGGCTTGCAGTTCGTTTGCCATGGCATCATGGCGTTCTTTGAGGCCGATATTTTCCTCAAGCAGTGACTGCAAATCGGCTTCCAGCCCATTGGTGTGTTTCTGCCAGCTTGCGGTGAGTTCGGCTTGCATTTGTTCGCTTGCACCAGCGCTGGTGTGGCGGGTTGCTAGGGCGGTATCGACTGCGGCGTCTAAGCTGAACAATGCATCGATAACGCGCTGGGATGCAACGGCTAGAGGACGTTGGGTTTGGGTGCTTGCCATTCGTTTTTTCTCGTGATGTTAAAGTATCACTTTTAATGTGTTGGATTGAACATTAGCAGTGAAGCTACGAAAGAAAAGCGATTTTTTTGAGTTGGTTTGTATGCGGATAATTTTTTTGAAGTAAAAAATTATCCGCATACAAACGCCACGAAGGCTCACGCTGCAATAAGCGGCGGCTTGCGGTCGCAAGCGCTTTGAAGTGCTTCGTGTGGGGATGGTGTGGATAAAAACCGTAAAAACGCATTTGCATGAATGGCGTGTGCGGTGTACACCGCGCGGACACGCAGATGTATAGGATTTTCTATGACGCTTACACAACGCTCGCAGGTACTTGCAACGGTTACGCACAAGGATATGGCGAATGCCATTGCGGCGCTGAGTATGGATGCGGTCGAGAAAGCCCAATCGGGCCACCCTGGGATGCCGATGGGTATGGCGGATGTTGCAAGTGTGCTGTTTCGTGATGTGATGGTGTATGACCCTGCGCACCCGCATTGGCCCAACCGTGATAGGTTTGTGCTTTCGGCGGGGCATGGATCGATGTTGCTCTATTCGCTTCTGTATTTAACTGGATACGCGGATATGACGCTTGATGAAATTAAGCGGTTTCGGCAGATGGGAGCGAAAACGGCGGGGCATCCTGAATTTGGCCATGCGACGGGTATTGAGACGACTACGGGCCCGCTGGGCCAGGGGATTGCAACGGCGGTGGGAATGGCGCTGGCGGAGCGCATGATGGCATCGCGCTTTGGTGAGGCGCTTGTGAACCACTACACCTATGTGATTGCAGGGGATGGGTGCTTGATGGAAGGCATCAGCCATGAAGCGGCATCGCTTGCGGGGCATTTGAAGTTGAATAAATTGATTGTGCTGTTTGATGATAATGGCATCTCGATTGATGGACCGACGAGTTTGGCAGTGAGTGATAATCACCTCGCGCGGTTTGCGGCACAGGGGTGGAATGCTGTGGCGGTGGATGGGCATGATGAAGCAGCAGTGCACGAGGCGCTCCTTGCGGCGAAACAGAGTGATAAGCCCACATTGATTGCATGCAAAACTACGATTGCCAAAGGTGCGCCGACCAAGGCGGGGAAGAATTCGAGCCATGGATCGCCGCTTGGGGCGGAGGAGCTTGCAGGCGCAAAAGCAGCACTTGGCTGGAGCCACGGTGCGTTTGAGATTCCTGCTGAGGTGCTGGATGCGTGGCGCGCTGCGGGTGCGCGGGGTGGTGCCGATTTTGCTGCTTGGCAGAAACAGTTTGGGCAGGCGGATGTAGAGGTGCAATCGCAGTTTGAGTCGGCAGTTACGGGAGAGATTCCTGCGGCGGCGATTGCGGCGATGGATGCGCTGAAGCATTCGCTGGTGGAAAAACAGCCGAAGGAAGCGACACGCGTTTCAAGCCAGAATGTATTGGAGGCGATTGCGCCGCATATGCCTAATCTGGCGGGTGGATCGGCGGATTTAACGGGCTCGAATAATACCAAAACCAAGGCGATGATGGCGGTGAGTGCGCCTGATTATTCGGGGAATTATATTTATTACGGTGTGCGCGAACATGCGATGGCGGCTGCGATGAATGGTATTGCGCTGCATGGTGGCTATGTGCCGTATGGCGGAACATTTCTGGTGTTCACGGATTATTGCCGCCCCGCGATTCGGCTTAGTGCGTTGATGGAGCAGCGGGTGATTTATGTGATGACGCATGATTCGATTGGGCTTGGCGAAGATGGGCCAACCCACCAACCTGTGGAGCATGTGGCGAGCCTGCGCGCGATTCCGAACTTGCAGGTGTTTAGGCCTGCGGATGCAAGTGAGACGGCGGAATGCTGGGCGCTGGCGCTTGCGAGTGCGAGAACGCCGAGTGTGCTTGCGCTGTCGCGTCAGAATTTGCCGCATTTGCGTAGTGCCTATGCGCAGGAGAATTTGTGTAGTTATGGGGCTTACACGCTGTGCGAGTTTTCGGCGGATGCGCCCGTTGCGGTGCTGATGGGCACGGGTTCGGAAGTGCATTTATGTGTGGAGGCGGCGAAGCTGCTAAATGCGCAGGGTATTGCAACGCGTGTGGTTTCGATGCCTAGCTGGGAGCTGTTTACGCGACAGCCGAAAGCGTATCGCGATGAGGTGCTGCCAAAGGATGCATTTAAGGTGGCTGTTGAGGCGGGTATTGGATTTGGCTGGGAGCGCTTTGTGGGTGAGAACGGGGTGTTTATTGGTATGCAGGGATTTGGTGCGAGTGCGCCAGCGCCTGAGCTATATAAACAGTTTGGAATTACCGCTGAGGCGATTGTGGAAGCGGTGCAGCGTGGTGTAAAAGGGTAGGATAATGGCGATTAAAATTGGTATCAATGGACTCGGGCGGATTGGCCGCTGCGTGGCACGAGCGTTGGTTGAGGAAGGTTACGAGGATATTCAGCTTGTTGCGGCGAATGGGTCGGCGAGTAATGAGTATCATGCGCATTTGTTGCAGTTTGATTCGGTGCATGGGCGCTTTAGAAATACGATTACCTTTGATGATAACGGCATTGATATGGGGCGCGGGACGATTACGATTACGCATGAGCGCGACCCTGCTAAGATTGATTGGAAGGCGCTTGGAGTGGATGTTGTGCTGGAATGCACAGGCGCATTTAACAGCCGTGAGGCGGCCAGTGTGCATTTGAAGCAGGGTGCAAAAAAAGTACTTATTTCGGCACCTGCGGGAGATGATTGCCCTACCTTTGTGTATGGGGTGAATTGCGATAAAGTGACCGCGAATGAACACGTGATTTCGGTGGGTTCGTGCACTACCAACGCGCTTGCGCCGATTGCTAAGGTGTTGAATGATACGTTTGGAATTGTGTCGGGGTATATGACCACGATTCATGCGTACACGGGTGATCA
>JAIXZB010000116.1 GCA_027489915.1 Rickettsiales bacterium
CGCGCCACATACGCATCAATCACCTGCGTAAATTCCTGCGCGATGTTTTCTCCACGCAGCGTCACGGTTTTCACTCCATCCTCAAACACAGGCGCCACGGGCGATTCGCCCGTTCCGGGCAGCGAAATACCAATATTCGCATGCTTGCTTTCCCCTGGCCCATTCACAATGCAGCCCATCACGGCAACACTCATGGTCTCAACACCAATGCGTTCTCGCCCCCACATCGGCATCTGCGCGCGCAGATAGGTCTGGATGGTCTCCGCCAACTCCTGAAAAAACGTGCTGGTCGTGCGCCCGCATCCGGGGCAGGCCACCACAAGCGGCGTAAAATTACGCAACCCCATCACCTGCAACATTTCCTGCGCCACAATCACCTCGCGAGTGCGGTCGCCATTCGGCTCAGGCGTCAGCGACACCCGAATCGTGTCGCCAATTCCCTCCTGCAACAACACCGCCATCGCGGCTGTCGATGCCACAATCCCCTTGCTCCCCATACCCGCTTCCGTCAAACCCAGATGCAACGGATACTGGCAGCGCGCCGCCAAATTACGATACACCGCAATCAAATCCTGCACACGGCTCACCTTTGCACTCAAGCAAATGCGGTTGGCGGGCAGCCCAATCGCCTCCGCCTTGGCCGCACTTTCCAGTGCCGAAACCACCAGTGCTTCCTGCGATACAACTTCTGCCGTTTGCGGATGCGCACTTTGTGCATTCGCATCCATCAAGCGCGTCAGCAGCCCTTGGTCGAGCGAACCCCAATTCACCCCAATCCGCACTGGTTTGTTGTGCAGCAACGCCTGCTCAATCATTTGCGAAAACTGTGCATCCTGCTTCGCTCCAAATCCCACATTGCCGGGGTTAATACGGTATTTCGCAAGCGCCTCCGCCATCGCAGGATACGCCGCCAGCAACCTATGCCCATTATAATGAAAATCCCCCACCAGCGGCACTGCGCAACCCAGCGCATCCAGCCCCTCGCGTATACGCGGCACTGCATCGGCAGATTCCTCGTTATTCACCGTAATGCGCACCACTTCCGAACCTGCATCAGAAAGTGCTTTCACCTGCGCTATCGTGCCTTGCACATCGGCCGTGTCAGTGTTGGTCATCGACTGCACCATAATCGGGTGCGAGCCGCCGATCATCACACCACCCACATTCACCGCATGCGAAACACGCCGCACCATCTATCGTCTCCTACGCGGAGTCCATTGATCATCATTCTTCGCATTTGGGTCTTCATAGCTTGGCTCTGCATCGCCAAACCACTCCGCAGGCAACAGCGAATCCTGCGTTTCTTCTTTCGGCGCTTCAACCACAGGAGCATCAGGTGCAGGCGCCTCATTCTGCTTTTCAGCTTTTGTGTCTTCTGTTTTCTGCACCACAGGCGGCGCTTCTTCCCCTTGCCGCTTGAATGGTAATGGCTCTGGCGTTACCTGCTCAGAAACAGGCGCAGGTGCTGTCGTAACCACAGGCGCAGACTCCACCGCTTCAGGTTTCTTTGCTTCCGTCTCCTTCACAGGCTCAGGCACTGCTTCTTCAACAACAGGCGCTTCAACATTCTCTTCATCTGTGGCGTCTGTTGCATCTTCTTCAGGCTCCGCCACCGCGTCGCCTGCAACATAAAACATCGCAGGTGCCTGCACAAAATCCACAACCTCAGGCGCGCGTGCAGCAGCAAAACACGAAAGCGCCTGCACACCATATAAACAATCGTAATTCCCCACATGCGGCATCACCGCATTGCGCAGTCCATCCACCATGCTCTCTGGCACCTGCATCACATCGCTTGCTGCAACATCCACCTTTTCACTCGGAATGAACATGTAAGCAGCAACCCCAATCAACACGGCAGCCACACCAACGTAAGCCATGTTTACACCGCCGCGCGAAAGCTGTCTGCGTTTGGGCTCGGGCATAAAATACTGCGGCGCTTCTTTGGTCGGCGTTTGCGTCACACCAAACTGCGCCATGTACTGATTCGCAAAATCCTCTGCCGCCAACCCAAAAAACTCCGCGTACGTCACCACATACCCACGTGCATAGACTTTACCAGGCAGCAAATCGAGCTGCTCATCTTCCATCGCTTGAATATATTTCGCACGAATATGGGTACGCCGCGCAACTTCAGCCACATCGAGCGCAAAATGCTCGCGTAAATCACGCAAATACGCACCCAACTGCGAATACTCATGCTGCTGCGGAATCCGCGTCTGTAAAGGAACCTGTGCCATAGGGTTCGCCTTGTAATCTAACATACGCAGCGGCGCAACCCTCTTCACATAAAAACCATCGCGCAGCGCCGAGCCGCCTCAAGCGGCGCGACTTCATTATTACCCGCTTAAAAGTACACTGACCCCTGCGAAAGCAGGGGGAAGGACTTTTAAGCGATATCTACATCGTGATCTCTCGCAAACTTCTCAAGCTGCGAACGAATCGAATGATCGGGCGATTCACAGGCATACTCCAAAAACGCGCGCAGCTCTGGCAAATCCACACTGCGCACCATCGCCTTCACCGCACCCACCGCCGAAGGCGGCATCGAAAGCGAGCGAATACCGCAACCAAGCAGCGCCATCGCCTCAAGCGGCTTGGTCGCCAAATCACCACAGAAACTCACATCCACCTTGTGTTCGTCTGCCACGCTTGCAATGCGCTGCATCACCCGCATCACAATCGGCGAAAGCGCATCATAACGCCCAGCCAAACGCTGGCTGCCACGGTCGCATGCAAATAAGAACTGCAACAAATCATTGCTGCCCACCGAAATAAAATCTACGCGTTTGCACAATTCAGGCAGTTGGAAAATGAGCGATGGAATCTCTAACATCGTGCCAATCTTCACCGAACTTGGCGGCACAAACCCATCTTTTTCCACTCGCGCCACTTCGCGCAGCAGCAGCTCGCGCACCGTGTCAAATTCCGCGACTTCCGCAATAAACGGGAACATCACATGCAGCGGCACACCACTCGCAGCCCGCACCAATGCACGGAATTGCTGGCGCAAAATCACGGGTCTATCCAGCCCAATGCGCGTGGCTCTCCAGCCCATCGCAGGGTTTTCTTCATCATCGATATGAATATACGGCACCTGCTTATCGCCACCAATATCAAACGAGCGGAAAATCACCCGCTTGCCATTGGCTTTCTGCAGCACATCGCCATAAATTTTGGTCTGGCTTTCCACACTCGGCATCTCGCGGCTGGCAAGGTAAGGCAGCTCGGTGCGGAACAATCCAATCCCATCGACATCCGCCATCGCAATCGCGTTCGCTTCAATATAAAGCCCCACATTCACATTCAGTGAAATCCGTACACCATCGCGCGTTACCGAGGGTTGATCGCGCTGCGCTGCATAACCTGCGGTCAGCTTCGCCCGTTGCGCCAGCAGCTCATTGAACGCCTGCACCACATCATCAGGCGGACGAATATATACCTCACCCTGCGCCCCATCGAGCACTGCCATTTCACCCCGTGCTGCGAGCGACGCAATATCCGGAATCCGCCCCACCATGGGCAAATCCATCATTCGCGCAATAATCGCCACATGCGCGGTGGGCGAGCCTTCCTCAAGCAGCACACCCTTCATGCGCTTAGGGTCATATTCAAGCAACTCCGCAGGCCCGAGCGATTTCGCTACCAATATAAATGCATCGGGCAGCACCCCATGCGCCGCAGTCGGCTCAACCCCTGCTAAGTGGTAAAGCAACCGCTCCGATAAATCCTCAAGGTCAGCAATGCGCTCTTGAATATACGCACTCGCAACCGAACTCATGCGCGCATGCATTTCTTCCTGCACTTTTTTCACCGCCGCTTCCGCGGTAAGTCCCGTATGCACCGCCTCAATCATGCGCTCCACCCAGCCACGGTCTTGGCTGAACATGCGGTAGCTCTCTAAAATATCCTGATGCTCCGAATCCTCGGCAATCCCAGCCTCTGCAATCAAACTATCCACCGATTGCCTGAGCGCAATAATCGCATCCTTCAGCCGTTCTTCTTCCGCCTCAGGGTCATCACTCACCAGCTTAGTAATTTCAATCTTCGGCCTGTGCAGCACCACAGGTGCCATGGCAATCCCTTGGCTTAGCGTAGCACCCGTAAAATGCTGCGATTGCAGCATCGGGTGCGCCTGCCCCGCCACCGCGTATAAATCCACCACCTTGGTGGCCATCACCAGCTCGGCAGTCACCATCGCAACCGTGTGCAAAATTTCCACCAGCTCATCGCTGTAGCTGCGCGATTGCTTGCTCTGCACCACAAGCACGCCAATCACCTTGTGCGAATATAAAATCGGCACACCCACAAACGCGTGATACATCTCCTCACCCGTCTCAGGCCGATACACGAATTTTGGGTGTTTCTCAGGATCCGCCAAATTCAGCGCAAGCGATGTGGCCGCAATTTCACCCACCAATCCTTCGCCCACACGCAACCGCGTCACATGCACCGAGTCTTTCTTCAAACCATAGCTCGAATACAGCTCTAAAATATCACCGCCACGGGTCAAATAAATCGAACATACATCGGCATGTAGTGCGCTCGCAATCGTATGGGTCAACACATCCAAACGCTCTTGCGTAGGTTGCGATGTCGCCATCACATCGCGCACTTTGCGCAGCAGCACAATCGGGTTCAGCAGTGCCGAACTCGCACCCTCCAACTTCCCCGCATCCAGTGGAATAATATTCGCCATGCTGCCTTACTGATTTTATGAGTCGCAGCTTATGTTGCCACGCAGCAAACACTATAACTCACAACGCCCAAAAACACCAGCCATGTTTGCACATTGGATGTGCGTTGCACAAATCTTAGAAGCACAAGTCTATTTCAAACGCTCATATTCATAATAATGTGTATTCCTTCCTACTGCCGGCATTGGAATAAAGACAGCAGCAATAATCCCTGCATGGTCTTCAACTTCTGAGCGAACGAGATTCCCTCTATTATTAAGAGTAAGAATTTGTAACTTTTCATTATATCCTATTACGTACCTTGATACTTTCTTATATTTACCAACGATAACACCATTTTCGAAGGTAAAATCTGCAGGAGAATATAAATGTTTATCTCCAAGCAATCGCCCATCACTAGAGAACACCTCAAAATATAAATGATCATCAGACAAATAACTTATACGAACCATAGCAGATTCTTGTTTAATGCTCTGAATACCAATAAAGTTCTTACTAAAGCTAAACCAGTTCGAAGTACTGGTGGTATTGGAACTGTGCAAAAGTTCAAAATCTTTATAAACACCTTCTATTTGCTTCAAGTTTTGTAGTTTTTGAAGATTACCCGAAAATTCGTCATTATTGCTATAGTTAACACAAGAACAAAGCATCATCATGATTACTAAAGGAGAAACAAATTTCATATCACACCTCAAATTATTAACGGCTTAATTCTTCAAATGCAATTGAGCCTGCGCCACCAGATCATCGATAATCTCTTGTGCTGGCTGGATTTTTTCCACCATCCCCACACTCTGCCCCGCCATAAGCGAGCCACGCTCAATA
>JAIXZB010000193.1 GCA_027489915.1 Rickettsiales bacterium
ATCAGCACCGTCTGCCGCAACCACACTACAAATCCAGCATCCTCACCCAGCAGCGCGCGCGCAGGCCAGCGTGCACTC
This sequence comes from Rickettsiales bacterium, assembly GCA_027489915.1. Classification (GTDB taxonomy): domain Bacteria; phylum Pseudomonadota; class Alphaproteobacteria; order Rickettsiales; family UBA3002; genus JAIXZB01. The sequence continues at coordinate 79 of JAIXZB010000193.1, forward strand.
ACCGAAGCATGAAGCGGCGTAAATAACGGCGCCACCACCAACATCAGCGCAAGCCCCACCAGTGGCGCCAGATAATAATAGAAGCGCAGCTGCGCCATGCAGGCCGCAAACAATCCGCACAGAAAAACGCAAATCAGCGCAAAATTGCGCACCCCTGCATCGCCACCCCCCTGCGAACCTCTAATATTTTTCAAATAATACAATAGCATAGCCAAAACCGAAAGCACAGGCTGCCACAGCACCGCCACCGCCATCATCACGCTATCTTGTCGCCACAAAGGCTGCGCCTCATTAATATGTGGAAGAAAATCCGTGAATATGAATGCATCCACCCCCACCATCGGCCCAGCAAAGAAATCCGAATACGCAGCTATCATTATAATAGCGGCAATCGCGCCAATAAACATAACCGCCACTGCACGCCGCACAGGGCAACATACCTTAGCTGCGTGCTCAAGCAGCATAAGCGCGCTAAGTGCTGCACTCACAACCGAAAGCGCCAGCACATGCACCATAGAAACCGTATCGTATTGCGCCACCCACCACTGTGCAGGCGCGCGCTCTATCCCAACGGCAACCGTCACCGTCACACTCATCATTACAGAAAGAAGCAGATAATACCGAAGCCCCTCACCGTGGAGTATATAGCGCGCAGCCCCAAACCCCAGCACCAACCCAATAATCATCAGCGCCTCGGGGCTAATCCACAGCATCAGACCAAGCAACACGCCCGCCCACAGCGCATCACGCGGCGCTGTACCGAACAGGCATCCAACCACCCACACACAAAGCACCGCAAGCGGCGCATGATGATCGGCATTACCAATGCCAAAATAGCTCCACATTGCAGGGATCGTTGCCACCAGTGCAAATCCAATCAACACCGCATCGGGGTGGGCAAGCAACCTGCGCGCTGCGCGCATTATCCCAAGCGCAAGCAGCACCGCCCACACACAAGGCAACACCAACGCCGCCTTAAGCAAACGGGTCGATACATCCCCCTCCATAAGCGCTGCAATGCCAGCAATCACCACATCCAGCGGGCGCGTCCAGGGGCTCTGAGTGCCGCCATACGGCGCATTACTACGCTGCATTTCATGGTCATACCAACTGCCGTCCTCCATCCAATCACGCACCAATGTCAGCCGCAGCCACGGGTCAGTATCCTGGCTCCAGCGCATCGCCTCCATCCCAATCGGCTGATCTGGCCACGCCATAAATGCGCGCCCTGCACAGGTTATGAGCACCAGCATCGCAATGCAGAACATCACACGGTACTGCATCCAGATGCGCCGCGTCACACCTCACGCTCCTTGAACACAAACAATCGGTTCATGGTGTAGTTAACCAGCAAAGAAACACCCGTGCTTACACACAGCGCCATCATGCGCTCAGCTCGTCCATCCGCATGAAATATATAGGAAAGCGCCAGCACAAAAACGCTATAATTCACCGCGCACCCCACCAGATTCACCCCGAGAAATAACAACCACCTGTGAAACCCTTTTCCATTTCGCCCCCGAAACGTAAAACTCCGATGTAGCACATACGTCACCTGCAACGCCACAATCACCGAAAAAACGCGCGCTATATGCGGCTCTAAACCTGCAGAAACTCCAAGTTCCAACATAATAGCATCGGTCAGGAATCCAACCGCTCCCACCACACAAAATCGCCAAAATGTCGCAGGCACTTTCATAGAATCATTCCGCCTACGCACGCGGAGTAGTATTCAAGTATCGCAAGTGCCGCGTTTCTCGCGTATTACGTGCAATAGAATCCAGCACCATACCTAGCAAAAAACTGAGGAAAGAGAGCAGTCCAAGCCCCATAGACAGCACCGATTTCGCCACCCCTTGCACCTGCCCCGAATCCTTCCATTGATCAACCAGAGGTAGTCCAAGCCATACACTAACCCCCGCCAGCAAAACGGCTACACAAATAAAAAACGCAAGCGGACGCGACTCCTTAAATAAACGCAGAATCGTCATCAGAATTCGCAATCCATCGCGGTAGGTACTAAGCTTACTTACCGACCCCTCAGGCCGCGTGCCATACTCCGTGGGAATTTCACGCAACGGAATGCGCTGCTCCAGCATAAAAATACTTAATTCCGTTTCAATTTCAAACCCTTGAGAGTGCGCAGGAAAAGACTTCGCAAACCTGCGCGAAAACACGCGGTAACCCGAAAAAATGTCATTGAGCCCTCGCCCAAACAACCGCCCCACAATCAGGTTAAACAGCGCATTACCAAACCTATGCCCCGCAGGATACGCCCCCGAGCCACCGCCACTGCGTGTGCCAATCACACAATCCACCTCGCCTGCAACCACAGGCGCTATCAGCTCGCGCGCACGGCTTGCATCATAAGTGCAATCTGCATCTGCCATCAGGTAAATATCAGCTTCTACATCAGCAAACATGCGGCGCACCACATTGCCCTTGCCCTGAAGCGGCACCGCAATCACCTCTGCCCCCGCCTGCCGCGCAAGCAGCGCCGAATCATCGCGCGAATTATTATCGAATACATAAATGCGCGCCTCAGGCAGCACTGCCCTAAATTGCGCAATCACCGCCTGAATCGTCAGCGCCTCATTATAACAAGGCAGCAGCACCGCAATATCTGGAGTAGTTCTATACGACATACACAAACTTTAAAGCCAGCCCGAAGCCAACTCAAGCAAAGCAATATAATATGCAGCCCAATCACACTGTTTTCGCCCCCAGTGTGACATGCATTGACTTCCAGTAATGCCTCCCTATTTAGACCAAGACCTGCTAACAGCATGCGTCATAAACTGCGTTAACCCAAAAGGAGCCATCCCTATGAAACGCCTGCTTTCCGCACTGCTTCTCACCGTATTCTTCGCCACAACCGCCCATGCAGCCACCATCACCAAAGCCGAAGTACTCGCCGCCCAAAAAAAATGGGCCGATGGCATCGTCGCCATAGGCAAA
>JAIXZB010000082.1 GCA_027489915.1 Rickettsiales bacterium
AACTCCCCTTGCTTTTATATTGAGAGATTTTTCAAAAAATCTTCAATCGGTTGTTTTGTTTTCGTGCTAGAGTCGCTCAAGGCAAAGAATCTTTTCTAGAAAAGTGGCTGATAAGATTGATTAATAGCCAGTAAACAGGCGCAGAGAAACAGAGAAGAATATGGAAATTAAAATTGGCAGCGATACCGAGCTAAATAACCTATTAGACGCGATAGCCGGAGAAATTACGGATGCTCACTGCAATTGGCGGCTTTTCTGTAAGCTCGGAGATTCTATTGCTGATTACGTCGATGAGATTGCTCAATCGAACACGTTCTGGCATTTGACTACTACCGCATTAAAAGAGTCTGCATTACTACACCTTTGCCGAGTTTATGATCAGGAAGATAATAGCCTCAGTTTAGCAAATTTGCTCGACACACTGAAAGCTAACCTCGATCGTTTTTCCAAAGAACAATTCAAAACAAGGTTGGCTGGAAATGCATTCGTGGAATCATTGGCAGAGTCGAATCGTATTCCGCACGTCGATGAAATTGAGGCGGACATTAAATTAGCAACCTGCGAAAATGAAACGGTTAAAAAACTAATCATCTGGCGTAGCTGCATTATTGCACATCGTGGGGCAAAGGTCTCAATGGGTAAAAACAAAGTGTTAGTCGATAATCCAATCTCTCAGCAAGAAATCGAATTTTTACTCAAAAATGCTCTTGTTATTTTCAACAAGTATTCATCGTTATTTAGGGCTTCCACGCATAGCCCTAACATGGTCGGACACGACGATTACAAATCCGTACTTAATTATATTCGAGTAGGCTTGCAGCAAAGAAGAAGAGAATTAGAAACGGCATAGAAACGAACGGTTGAGAGTTCGTTATAAAAACAACTTTTTAGTTGTTTCACCTTCAAAAAGTTCAGCCAAACTGCGGCTGAGACCTTTCTAGGTTACTACACGACTGCTCCGCCAGCATATTTCTGTTAAAAATGCAGTTTGTTTTATTGTAACGAAGTTACATGCGACGTGGGCGCGAGAGCATTATTTTGGCGCCACGAATTTATTTCCTAAAAAAGTACTGCTAAATTATACCGATTCTTGAATCATGGTAGTTATGGCTGCTTCATTCTCTTTTACAATATTTATCAACGCTGTGGAATCGGATAAAATCTTCATGATTGATCTGTTTTTAATCATTCCTATCTTTGTTTTTCCATCTTCCTCATAGATAGAAATACGATACGGTAATACAGATTTGAGCTTCATATCTACCATCAGTATTTTTTGAATACTCTGCGGATGACTTATTTCAAGAACATGGATTGTATTCGGAAAATCTTTTGATCTCTTTTTGGCGTCTTTCTGAATATCATGAACCCGCAGAATATCAAATTTATGGCGCATAGCCGCTGATTGCAAATTAGCAAGCGTTTGATCAATAGATTTTTCTGTTTCCACACTATACTTCATAAATACACTCCAGCACACAATTCCTTCCTTACACAGCTTCTCCTAAGACTTGTATGTCCATACCCTTTGACTGCTAAGCACCCCGCACTTTGCAAGCGTAGTAACACCGCATGTTTTAGCGATTCATCGTACATAAGCGTTCATATGCATCACGTGCCGCAAATCTGGCGGTAGACCATGTAAGGCGCGATGAACCCCGTACTTCGTTGTGTTCTTCTTTATTCCACTGATTCTCCAGTTGCGCTTCGATATCATCAAAATTACGGCCTACGTAAGTGGAGTAGGCTTCGATACCCAGACGGTATGCAGGTGCATAACTATCGTAGGCGATGGTCGAATCAAAATATGCGCGGTGCTGATGATTATGTTTCCAGTATTCATCCTCTTGGTTGGGATTCATCGATGTTGCGATATCTTTTCCGGCAACAGCACCCAGTGCTGCACCAATAGCCACTCCAGCAATGATGCCTGGTGCGCCTGCAATAGTTCCTAATGCAGCACCTTCCAGTGCGCCTGCTGCCACAGCTCCTATTGCTGCACCAACGGTCGCTCCTACAGTTCCTGCAACATCATGGCCATCTGGTTTTGTTGTATGTGTCATCGCTTTTCTCCTTGTGGTGGTGTTTTATTCCCATCAAGGGCTAAGCGCTTGCACGTAGCAAAGCGATTGCATTCATATGCCTGCTTGTAAAGGTTGTGTAAGTATCGCGCTAAATCCTACAGCTGCATTGCTTACAGCATCTTTATTCGAGCAGAGGCAACCCCTATCGCTTCATGATGGAATGGCACATACCGTGCATTTCACCACAGCTTACAATGTGTAGGCGTGCAACGTAACCCAAGGAGTACATCATGACAAACACACCACATACACCAAAGCCACAGGCTCAAAAAAATGAATATTCTAACCAATCAAACGCAGGCAAAGTGGGTGATAACACCCGCAAAGATGAGCCAACTGCAAAGAAAATGGGAAACCTGAAAGATCAGGCTTCAACCATCAAGCCTTCTAAAGCTTCGTAGTTTTATATGCGGGGGATTAGGCATTGCGCCTGATTCCCTGCATTCATTTTATACATAAGGATAATGTTATGATTCGCACTCTTAAACCACTGATAGCAACCTTTATCATCGCTGCATATACAGGGCTCTCAAGCGTGTCGCTTGCCGCAAGCCCAGAAGATTTAATCAAGGATTCTAACCAGTCGTTATTGATTCTTACACAGGCCAATCCTGTGGCTGCTGATATTGCAAAAAAAGCAAAAGCCATTCTCATTTTCCCTAATATCGTCAAAGCGGGATTGATATTCGGCGGTGCTTACGGCGAAGGTATTCTCAAACAGAATAACACTGTCGATGGCTACTACAATTCCGTTACCGCCTCTTTCGGTTGGCAGGCTGGTGGGCAATCTTATGGCTATGTTGTATTTTTAATGAGTGATGATGCTATAAAATATGTACGTGATACCCATGGATGGGAAATTGGCGTTGGCCCCACGGTTGTGATGGTCAATGAAGGCGTGGCTAAGAACCTTTCCACCTCCAGCCTAAAAGATGATGCGTATGCATTCATATTCGATCAGCAAGGGCTGATGGCTTCGCTTAGTGTAGAAGGTACCAAGATTACGCGTATCAAAAAATAACGTATCTGCCTGCAAAGGAACATGCCATGCGCACCTCAAATACAATCAAAGACGCGGTAGAATATGAACAGGTTTTCCAGCGCTATCTGGAAGTCTGCAACCGCGCCATTGAGGAAAATAAGGGTAAATTTCCCTACACCGAAATTTGGGGTGCGCGTTTGAAAGATATCACAGAAGAAGTGAAGATACATGCGGTAGTGTTTGATGACAGGCCAAAACTTGCCTACATGCTGCGCTTAACGCCTGATATGAAAATTGAAATCGCAGAGAAAAAAGAATTGCCGCCCGAAGATGCGTGGCCATTTACCTACCAGTATATGAAACGCGTTGTCGATAACCCAGCAGAATATATCGAAAACCCTGCACGGCTCGAATGGGGCTGGCTACAAACGGTATTCGGCCCACTCAAGAAAGAGTAACTCCAACCCTACTCTTTACGCAAAAGGTGCGGAAGATAACAACCATTCACAAAATTAAGCAGCCGTTTTATGGAATCCACGGTCACGCGTGATCCACTGATACGAGTTCCTGTTTCATCGCGCAGAATATTGAGCGCGCGCGAGAAGGTAGGCCCCTTCATGCCAAGGGTGTTGGCAATCAGCGTTTTATCATAGGGCAGTTCAATTTCCACGCCGTCTTTCTGTTCCTGCACGGGACACAGGCCCAATATAAAACACCCCACGCGTTGCGGTGCACTGTAGAGCAGAAACTGTTCAATCTGCATTTCGTGTCTGCGCTGGTATTGAATCATTGAGGTGAGCATATTGAGCGCCAGTTGGTTGCTGATGCGCATCTGTTCCTTGAGCAAAGAGATAGGAATACTCAGAATCTGTGCATCCTCGACAATCTTTGCAGTGCTTGCAAAATTGCCTTGTTCAAACAAAGCGCTTTCACCCGTAATATTGTGTGTGCTGAGCATAGCGAGGATAATTTCCTCTCCATCTCCAGTGACGTGAAGTAACTTTAGCCAGCCACTGAGTACAATATAAAAAAAGCTCGCTTCTTCAGCTTCCATGAAGAGATACTGGCCTTTTTTATACGACTTAATATGCGCCGCATCTGCGAAATACTGCACTTCTTTCTCAGGCAGATTCGCAAATAATGGCAGCTCCATTAAAAACTCACACAGGGAGCTTTTCGTCATTGTACCGCTTAAGATTTCTTTTTCCGCCATCATACATGCACGCCTTTGGTAAAATTGCAGAAAACTCTATTCTAGTCTCAAGGCCAGTGTTTTGCTCTTAAGCAAAAAATGAGATTTCTTATTCTTTTTTGCCTCTAGGCAAAAAAGCAGGCGAATGTTTGGTGTAGTACTCGTTATCCAAGTAGCTTCGCACCACCCTTAGTGCAGATACACACGTTACGCAAGCAACCATCGGAGTCGCACATGAATCTTGCCACACACGCCAGCACCCTATCCGCCATACTTCCACCCCAGATACAGTCCTCAAAATTTAATGATGCCGACTATCTGGCCTGCATGTGCCATGAGATTCGGACACCACTCACCGCCATTGTGGGGTTATCGCACATTATTGCGAATATGGATTGCAGTGCAGCCAGGAAGCGTGAATGCGCACTTATGCTGAATGAGAGCTCAAGCTTACTGATGGGATTAATGAAAAATATGCTGGATTTATCAAAGCTCGAGGCAGGTATGATAGAAATGGAATCCATTGAATTCAGCTTAGCACACACCATACGCGAAGTGTTGCTCATTCTCACGCCCAAGGCAGAAGCCAAAGGGCTTACTCTCTACGTTCATATTGGCCACATGCCCGCCCTCATGGTAGGCGACCCACTGCGTATTAAACAGATTGTGATTAATCTTCTGAATAACGCCATTAAGTTCACTGATGCAGGGAATGTCCGTCTGAATGTTCAGGCGTTGCCTGCAATAGAGGGCGGATATCAGGTGCGCATTAGCGTAACCGATACTGGTATCGGCATAGCACCGCTTCAGTTAGCGCATATATTTGGCAAATACGTGCAGGCAGATACCTCCACTACACGCAAATATGGTGGCACAGGGCTTGGGCTTGCCATAAGCCTAGAGCTTGCCCGCAAAATGCACGGCGATATATGGGTAGAAAGCATTTTAGGCAAGGGCTCCTGCTTCACAGCGCTGTTGCATGTGCAGCCTTATGTTGTGCTGCCCGAATCCATAGCGGCATAATCCCACTTTAGATTCAATACAGGCGGGCTTACTATGCTTCATAAGCCTTGCAGAATAGCTACGTTATATGTAAATCATAGCTCCTATGACGCCACGTCATCTGAATACATAGCGAGCCTCCATGCATTTACTACATACGATTAAAAAGGTACTTTTTGTGCCTATTCATCCGAAAGGATGGCCCTTTATTGCCATTGCTGCAGCGCTTGCGGTTACATTAAGCTGGGCTTCGCATTATGCTGGGTTTGCTGGCATTATCCTGCTCTCATTTTGCATCTATTTCTTTCGCAACCCCAACCGTATGGTGCCTCAGGGCGATGGGTTCATTCTGGCAACGGGCGATGGCGTCATCAGCCATATTTCACAATCTACACTGCCCAAAGAGCTCGAATCTGACGGTACACTCTACCATAAAATCTCTATTTTTCTGAACGTGTTCAACGTGCATGTGAACCGTGTGCCTGCTAGTGGTCGCATTACCCAGCATCACTATATTGCGGGCAAGTTCTTGAATGCCGAATTGGATAAAGCCAGTGAATTTAACGAGCGCACCGTTACCGTTATGGAAACCAAACAAGGCCACAACATTGGGTTTGCGCAGATTGCAGGGTTTGTAGCGCGCCGCATTATTTGCGAAATCACCCCAAAACAAGACATAACGCAGGGCGAGCGCTACGGGATCATTCGCTTCGGCAGCCGCTGCGATATTTACATCCCCCTGCACTACAACATACTGGTTGATGTCGGAAGCATCGCAATTGGCGGCGAAACCATGCTAGCCATCGACCCATCACTCTTTAACGCGGGTGCATTAACATGGAAAAACGTGTAATGTTTATGCGGCGTCTACAGCGCTTTATTCCTAACCTCATTACACTCACAGCCATGTGCTTGGGGCTTACCGCCTTGCGGTTAAGTTATGTAAGGGAAGATATTTATTTATCACTCGTCTTGCTGGTCATGGCCGCATTTCTTGATGGAATTGACGGTAAAATTGCGCGCATGCTTAAAGTGGAAAGTGCTGTCGGGGCACAACTTGATTCACTTGCAGATTTCCTGAATTTCTGCGTCACCCCTGCCCTGATTATTTTCGAATGGCATTTGAAAGATTTGTATTTCTTTGGTTGGGCCGCGACTTTAATTTTTCTCGTTGGCGGCGCGTATCGCTTGGCGCGCTTCAACGTCATGTATTCCAAGGGTATCGAAAATATCTCCTCGAA
>JAIXZB010000055.1 GCA_027489915.1 Rickettsiales bacterium
ATGCAGCGGGCGCTTCTTCTGAAGCAGCAGGTGGTTGTTCTGCAGGGGCTTCTGCCGCCACTTTAGCCGCTTCTTTTGCTGCTTCAGCATCGGCAGCAGCTTGCGCCTTAGCTTCGATGGCTGCCGCATCGCGCTTCTCGGCGCGGCTGAGTTTATCCGCTTTTTTACGGGTTTTTACAGGTTTGCCTGTAAAATCTGGTTTTTCCACCAGATTGATATCGGCAAATAATTTGGTGACGCGATCCGATGGCTGCGCACCCACGCTGAGCCAATGCTTCACGCGCTCTTCATTTATGGTAAGGCGTGCACCGTCTTTAGGAAGAAGGGGGTTGAACGTGCCAAGACGCTCGATAAAGTCACCATCACGCGGTGCGCGATTATCGGTAACAACAACACGGTAGAACGGGCGTTTCTTAGCGCCACCGCGCGATAGACGAATAACTGTAGCCATGGTTTTTACTCCTGCTTTCGGTTGAATTTAGGCTTCATATACCCAAGAGGGACGCGCCTTATGGCACAGGTTTAAAGGTATGGGAAGGAGAAAAATCACTCGTGTTTATTAAAAAGGCAAATTGCCACCAAACATCTGCTTTAATTTTAACGAGTTAAGCATGCCACCCTTGCCGAGTTTTTTCATTTGTTTCATCATGGTTTCCATCTGCTGGTATTGTTTGAACAGACGGTTCACATCTTGCACGGTAACGCCTGCACCAATGGCGATACGGCGCTTGCGTGAGGCAGCGAGGATTTTGGGGTTCGCTCTTTCATGTGCGGTCATCGATAAAATAATAGCTTCCTGGCGCTTCATCACCGAATCATCGACATTGGCGCTAGCGATTTTATCTTGCAGGCGGCCCATTCCTGGTAACATTCCAAGCATGGAATTGATGCCACCCATTTTGCCAATCTGGCGCAAATGGTTCAGCATATCGTTGAAATCGAAGCTGCCAGCACCCATCATTTTCTTGGCCATAGCTTCGGCTTCGGCCTCGCTTACGGCTTCTTGAGCGCGCTCCACCAATGTAACCACATCGCCCATATCCAGAATACGCGAGGCGCTGCGCTTGGGGTAAAACGGCTCCAACTCGTTGAGCTTCTCACCTGCGCCGACAAACTTAATGGGCTTACCCGTGACATGGCGCATGGAAAGGGCGGCACCACCGCGACCATCGCCATCAGTACGGGTGAGAATAATACCGGTGATACCAATTTGTTCGTTGAATTGTGTGGCGATAGTGACGGCATCTTGCCCCGTGAGTGCATCGGCTACAAGTAAGGTTTCGATGGGGTTGCAGAGCGATTTGACCGCCTTGAGTTCTTCCATCAACTCTGCATCGACATGCAACCGCCCTGCGGTATCGAGCAGCAGAACATCATAGCCCTCAAGCCGTGCGCTGGTGAGTGCGCGCGAGGTGATAGCAGCAGGCATTTGTCCTTCTATAATAGGTAAGCAGCCAACACCTGCTTTTTCGGCTACCGTTGCAAGCTGAGCTTGCGCGGCGGGGCGATACACATCGAGTGAGGCTACCAGTACTTTTTTCTTATGTTTTTCGCGCAGGCGCAGCGCCAACTTACCCGTGGTTGTGGTTTTGCCGGAGCCTTGCAGCCCCACCATGAGAATCACCGCAGGTGGGGTGGTGCTAAGATTGAGCTCGGTATTTTCTTCTCCGAGCAACGTCACCAGCTCGTCATTCACTAATTTGACGACCATCTGCGCAGGGCTTACGCTTTCAATGATTTTCTCACCCACCGCTTTTTCGCGCAAAGACGCAACGAATGCTTTGACAACCGGCAGCGCTACATCGGCCTCAAGTAGGGCAATGCGTACATCGCGCATCGCTGCATCTACATCAGCTTCACTCAGCGCGCCGCGTGAGCGTAGCTTGTCGAGTGTCTGGGTAAGTTTTTTGCTTAAGGATTCAAACATACGCCGTGTGATAAAGAGCGCTGCAGCTTATGTCAAAAAAATAAGCCGCTACAGGGAAAACCCGTAGCAGCTTAATCAAGAGACACAGAATAAGTGCCTTTTAACAATAATGAGAATCATTCGCAACTAAAAACTTCATGAACCGATAAATGAGATAAAAATCTTGTGCCTTCACACCATGCTTGCGCCTTGCGAGCAAATTACATAAAGTGCCACCTCATTTAAAATTAAAGCGAACACATGAACAAAGCCACAGCCTCCATACAGGATTTAAGTTTCGAACAGGCCCTCAAAGAACTGGAGGGAATTGTAAAAGCCCTAGAGTCGGGCACAAGCGACCTTGAGCGCTCTATCACCGACTTTACGCGCGGCACGGAACTGAAAGACCATTGCCTCAAAAAACTTGCCGATGCCAAAATGAAGGTCGAAAAAATTGCCCTTGATGCATCTGGCAACCCAACCCTTTCGCCGTTCGATAGCGAACAGGCCTAACGACTTACACGGAAAGTTTTCTCATGACGATAGTGATTCAAGATGCCTTAGCTGAAGTAGCTGAAAAGCTAGACCGCGTAATGGATGGGCTGCTGCCAAACCCTGTTGCAGTTCAAAATAAAGTGATTTCGCTGCATAGTCGCGAGGAAAAAACCGAACTTTCTGGCCCGCCAAGTGGCGAAACCAAGGTGATGGAAGCCATGCGTTATTCCGCACTTTCGGGTGGTAAGCGTATGCGCCCGTTTTTAACAGTGGAATGTGCGAAGCTCTTTGGGGTATCGGCCGAAGTGGCGCTCACCACCGCAGCTGCGATTGAATTTGTGCATGTGTATTCGCTCATCCATGATGATTTGCCTGCCATGGATAACGATGATTTTCGCCGTGGCAAACCTAGCTGCCATAAGCAATTTGGCGAAGCTGCTGCCATTTTGGCAGGCGATGCATTGCTTACCTATGCGTTTGAAATCATGTCGCACCAGAGTGTGCACCCCGATGCCAATGTGCGCTGCGAATTGATTCGCTCGGTTGCATCCGCCGCGGGTGCGCGTGGCATGGTGGGTGGGCAGATGATGGATTTGGACGCCGAAAATCAGGAACTTTCGGCCGAAGAAGTGATTCGCCTGCAACGCTTGAAGACGGGCGAGATGTTTGCCGTTTCCTGTGAAGCAGGTGCGATTCTGGGCAAAGCCCCCGATGCACTGCGCAGCCGCTTGCAACGCTACGCGCACGATATCGGCATTGCATTCCAGATCACCGATGATCTGCTCGATGTGGAAGGCACCCGCGAAGAAACGGGCAAAGGTGTGGGCAAGGATAAGAAAAAAGGCAAAGCTACATTAGTATCCGTAATGGGCGTAGAGCGCGCACGTGAACATGCCAAGGTGCTTGCTGAACAAGCAGTGGCGCACTTAAGTGCTTTCGATGAACGCGCCGAATCGCTGCGGGTGCTTGCGAAATTCGTAATCACGCGCCGTAGTTAAGCCTTGGCTAAAACCCGCCTCGATCAATTTTTGGTGGATAACGGGCTTGCGGAATCCAAAACGCGTGCACAGGCGCTTATTATGGCAGGTCTGGTGTATCGCGCTGAAGAAAAGCTCGATAAAGCAGGTATGCAGGTGGCTGAAGATGCGGCCATTACCGTGCGCGGATCGGACCATCCATGGGTATCACGCGGTGGGCTGAAACTGGATAAGGCTATTAGCCATTTTGCCATTAACCCCGCAGGATTGACTGCGATAGATGTAGGCGCATCGACCGGTGGATTCACCCATGTGCTGCTGCATCACGCCGCAGCTAAAGTCTTTGCGGTGGATGTGGGCTATGGCCAGCTTGACAGTAAGCTACGATGCGACCCTCGTGTAGTGATGATGGAAAAAACCAATGCCCGCCATCTCACACGCGATATGATTCCTGACGCTATCGACATGATAGTGTGCGATGCAAGTTTTATATCGCTCAAAAAAGTACTGCCTGCAGCGCTTATGCTCGCAGGAAACAATGCACAACTGGTGACACTGATAAAGCCACAATTTGAAGTGGGTAAAGCCTTGGTGGGCAAGGGCGGTGTGGTGCGCGACCCTGCATTGCATCAAGCCGTGAAAGACGATACCTGGCAATGGATAACCGAGCAGGGCTGGCATGTGAAAGGTATCACCGAAAGCCCTATCACAGGCCCCAAAGGCAATGTGGAATTTTTATTATATGCTATTAAGCACGGGAGTGAACATGGATAACGCGCACATTATTGTTGCGAAGGAAGCGCTATTTCAGCGCTTGATGCCCGTATTCAACGAAATACACTTAGGGGCCATTGAAGCATTTAGCTCCAAACCAGCTCTTTCGCTTGTGTTGGCGGCCATGGCGGGTGCAATGATCGCCTATGCATTTCTTTATTTTCTAGGTATACGCATGCGCAGATTGCCTGAAAGAATCAGCACCGATGCACAGCGTGAGCGCATTGCTGCGCTTGGAAAAGAAGCAAAATTCTGGCTACCTTACACACTTATTCTTGCCCCCACGCCCCTTGGCACAGTGCTTGTGATTGCTGCGGGATTTTTTGGTATCCGCTGGTGGTGGGTTGCGCTTATCACACTCGCTGCCGAGTGTGCATGGCGCTGGAATATGCTTACCTAAAAGCTATGCTGCTTTTTTACCTTTAGCTTTAGCAGGTTTATCTTTTTCCGCTTTTGCTTTGGGTTTGGTTGCAAGCAACGGCAACAGGTAGCGCCCCGTAACGCTGGATTTATTTGTTGCTACTTCCTCAGGTGTGCCAATTGCCACCACATGCCCACCTTTATTGCCACCACCTGGGCCAATATCGATAATATGATCGGCGGTTTTGATGACATCAAGGTTGTGTTCGATAATCACAATCGTGTTCCCAGAATCCACCAGCTTCTGAATCACATGCAGCAGTTTTTGGATATCTTCGCTGTGCAGTCCCGTAGTTGGCTCATCTAGAATATAAAGCGTTTTACCCGTTGCGCGTTTACTGAGTTCTTTGGCAAGCTTAATGCGCTGCGCTTCACCGCCAGAAAGGGTGGTGGCCGATTGCCCAAGTTTAATATAGCCAAGACCAACTTCGCTCATTGCTACAAGTTTTTCACGAATGGCGGGGTTGGCGTGGAAAAATTCCACCGCTTCATCCACCGTCATCCCCAGCACATCGGCAATGGATTTATCTTTGTAGCGCACCTCTAACGTTTCGCGGTTATAGCGCGCGCCTTTACATTGATCGCATATCACATACACATCTGGCAGAAAATGCATCTCGATTTTAATCATTCCGTCACCCTGACATGCCTCGCAACGTCCACCTTTCACGTTGAAGGAAAAACGCCCAGGCTGGTAGCCGCGCGATTTTGACTCGGGAAGTGCCGTGAACCAATCACGAATCGGAGAGAATGCACCAGTGTAGGTGACAGGGTTCGAGCGTGGTGTGCGGCCTATGGGCGATTGATCGATTTCGATGATTTTATCTATATGCTCAAGCCCTTCGATGCGCTTATGAGCGCCCGGTGAATGTTTGCCGCCATGCAAACGTTTGGCGACTGCTTTGTAGAGCGTTTCAATCACCAAACTCGATTTACCACCACCTGACACACCCGATACCACCGTAAGTAGGCCGAGTGGAATTTCCACATCGACATTCTGCAGGTTATTAGCACTCGCTCCAGTAATTTTAATGCGCCGCGATTTGCTTGGTTGGCGGCGCTGTTTTGGCACTGGAATAAAACGCTCGCCTGAGAGGTATTTACCTGTGATGCTGTCTTTATTTTTCATGATTTGCGCCAAGGTGCCTTTGGCAATCACATGCCCACCCAGCACGCCAGCACCCGGACCCATATCGACAATAAAATCCGCTTTGCGCATGGTGTCTTCGTCATGTTCCACCACAATCACGGTATTGCCTAAGCTGCGCAGATGCTCGAGTGTAAGCAGCAAGCGGTCATTATCGCACTGGTGCAGGCCGATAGAAGGCTCATCAAGTACATAAAGCACACCCGATAACCCCGACCCAATTTGCGAGGCGAGACGGATACGCTGTGATTCCCCGCCAGATAATGTACCCGATTCACGGGCAAGTGTAAGGTAGTCAAGTCCAACATTATTTAAGAAGCCCAAACGCGCGCGGATTTCTTTGAGAATTTTATCCGAAATATGGATGTGTTTTTCCGAGAGCAAATCAGTGAGTGCAAGGAACCATTGATTGGCTTCTTCGATGGTCATCGCAGTAACTTCCGCAATGGTTTTGCTGCCAACCTTAACGCACAATGCTTCTGGCTTCAGACGCGCGCCATGGCAGGTCTCGCATGCGTTTATGGATTGGAATTTGCCCATCTCCTCACGTGTCCATTCCGATTCGGTTTCGTTGTAGCGGCGTTGCAGATTCCCGATAACACCTTCAAACGGCTTATGGCTCGCAAAGGTGCGCACACCATCGAAATAACTGAGCTTGATAGGTTCATCGCCAGAGCCGTGAAGAATGATGTGCTGAATGGCGGGTGATAATTCACCATATGGCGTGTGCATGCTGAATTTGTAATGGCGCGCAAGCCCTTCAAGTGCCTGCACATAAAATTTTGCGTGCCCAGAATCCCACGGCGCAATAGCGCCTTGCGAGAGGGATTTATTGTGGTCGGGCACAACAAGTCCCTCATCGAAGAACGTTTGTGTGCCTAGTCCATCGCATTCTGGGCAGGCACCAAACGGGCTGTTAAACGAAAACAGACGTGGTTCAATTTCTTCCAGCGTGAAGCCCGAAACGGGGCAAGCAAACTTGGCAGAAAGCGTGATGATATCGCCTACTTTATGCTTAGGCTTTTTCGCTCCCTCAGGCAGCCCAACGATTTCAACCTGAATAAGCCCATCGGTGATTTTGAGCGCGGTCTCGATGCTATCGGGCAAGCGATTGCCAAGCTCTGGCGTTACCTTAATACGATCCACCACCACGGCAATATCGTGCTTTTTGTTTTTATCGAGCGAGGGTAGCTCATCCATCTCATGCAGCTCGCCATCGATTTTAACGCGGGTGAAGCCTTTTTTCTGCAAGGCCTGCAATTCCTTGCGGTGCTCGCCTTTCTGACCACGTGAGATGGGCGCAAGCAAATGCAGTTTGGTTTCTTTAGGTAGCGCTAAAATAGTATCCACCATCTGTGTTATGGTCTGGCTCTCAATAGGCAAGCCCGTTGCGGGCGAGTAAGGAATGCCAATGCGCGCATACAGCAGGCGCAGATAATCATAGATTTCAGTGACCGTTCCGACAGTAGAGCGCGGATTGCGCGAGGTGGTTTTCTGATCAATCGCAATGGCAGGTGACAACCCTTCGATGGATTCCACATCGGGCTTATCTTGCACGTTCAAGAACTGACGTGCATAGGCAGAAAGAGACTCGACATAACGGCGCTGGCCTTCGGCATAAAGCGTATCGAAAGCAAGGCTTGATTTACCTGAACCTGAGAGCCCTGTGATAACAATAAGCTTGTCTTTAGGCAGGTCGATATCGACGTTTTTGAGGTTATGTTGTTTAGCACCGCGAATGCTGATGACGTCACGTTCCATGGGTATTCCTTTTGAAAAAGAGCGCGCAGTATAAGGGGGAGCGTCGCGCATAGATAGTGCAATCTTGAGCTGAAAGGATGAATTTTTGGACAGGATATCTTCAAGAAAATCCTAGCGCGCACGCGCAAACTCCGCCTATAATATCCGTCCATTGCACAAAAACAGATGTTAGGAGCAGTTATGGCTGGAAGTATCAATAAAGTGATTTTGGTCGGAAACCTAGGAAAAGACCCAGAAATCCGAGCCACACAAGATGGCCGCGAGATTGCAAACCTAACCATTGCAACCTCCGATAGCTGGAAAGACAAAGCATCGGGCGAGCGCAAGGAAAAAACCGAATGGCACCGTGTGGTTATTTTGAATGATAACCTTGTGACGGTGGCAAAAAACTACCTCAAGAAAGGCCAGAAAGTATATCTGGAAGGCGCGATTCAAACCCGCAAATGGCAGGATAAAGATGGTCAGGATCGCTATTCTACCGAAGTGGTACTTCAGGGATATGGCAGCAACCTCACCATGCTTGATCGCCCTGCGGGTGAACGCTCTGGCGGAGGGCGCGATGAGTACTCTCAAGAGCCAAGCTACCAGTCTGCGCCGCGCGCTTCTAAGCCTGTGCCAGAACAGCTCGATGATGAAATTCCATTTTAATGCACCCACGTTATTTCAGGTTTCACTGAGATAACGGAAAGATAGCCATGACCTTTACGTTTCTGAAAATGCACGGTGCGGGCAACGACTTTGTAGTTGTTGATTGCCGTAACAGCTTGTCTATAGATGCCAAACAAGCAGCCATGCTTGCAGACAGGCGCTTTGGCGTTGGGTGCGATCAGGTGGTAGCACTCGAGAAATCGTCTAAAGCCGATGTGTTCATGCGCCTGTTCAATGCAGATGGCAGTGAGGTCGGTGCGTGCGGCAATGCAAGCCGTTGCATAGCCCAGCTGATAATGGATGAAACGGGCAAAACTGAAGTGACCATTGAAACCTTAGCGGGCGTATTGCAATCAAGCCGCGCTGAAAATGGTATTACAGTGGATATGGGTGAACCCAAA
>JAIXZB010000033.1 GCA_027489915.1 Rickettsiales bacterium
CAACCAAGCCCGCCGTTATGAGCGCGAAGGTCATGAAATCGTGCTGATTGGTCACGAGGGTCACCCCGAAGTCGAAGGCACTAGTGGCCGCGTTGCGCGGGTGCATCTCATCTCCGAAGTGTCCGATGTTGCAGATATGGTCGTAGATAACCCTGAAAAGCTAGCCTACGTAACCCAAACAACATTAAGCGTCGATGACACCAAAAAGGTTATAGATGCGCTGGTTGCGCGCTTTCCAAGCATCGAAGGGCCAGATACACGCGATATATGCTACGCCACACAAAACCGCCAGAATGCTGTACGCGACTTGGCAGCGCAGGTAGACGTATTGCTGGTTATTGGCTCACGCAATTCTTCCAACTCTAACCGTCTGCGCGATTTAGGCGAAGAAATGGGCATCAAAGCTTATCTGATAGACGACGCCGAAGATATAAACCCTGAGTGGTTAGCAAACGCCAAAAGCGTAGGTATCACCGCAGGCGCATCCGCGCCCGAATTACTGGTGGATAGGGTGATTCGCTACCTTGAAACCCTTCGCCCTATAGTGCGCGCGCCATTCATAGGCATCACGGAAGATGTAAAATTCAACCTTCCGCCTGAAGTACGGCACAAGCCTTTTGCAGATCGTCTGCTGAAGACTATCTAATCTCAGCATTCTATCGCTTAGGAATCCCTTAACCTTTTTCGCCTAAACTCACACTTATATTCTTCATAATGTAGGTGTTTATGCGATTTCAGGTCTGTAATGTACGAATGCTGGTCAGTGCATTTTCTATATGTGTAGCGATAACCCATTTATCGTCGGATAGTTTTGCTGCCAATCAACCCTATCCGTTAGCGGCCTATCTTGCCCCTACATTGCAGGAAAAGAAATTGCGTTATGATACTACTGAAGTCACTCCCGAAGATTTCTCTGCTTATTACGCTTCAAACGGCTACACACCCATCTGGGTAAATGGCGCATACCTCAATACCCGCGCCATGCAGGCACTCGAAATCATAAGCCGCGCAGAAGAACATGGACTTCATACATCTGACTATGGCTTGAATGCCATTCGTCAAATTTCACGCTTCGAGCCACGTTCTGTTGAAGAAGCTACACAAATTGCATTGTCGCTCGAAATTTTAATGAGTCATGCAACCCTTGCCTATGCACGCGATATGAACGGCGACACCGCACGCAATCTATGGCGCGTAACCACATCCAATACACCAATAAATGCCGTAAGCTTTCTTTCTAGCATTGGCAGCACACGCGATACGACATCGCTACTAAGCGCCCTTGCACCAACTGGAAAAGAGTATGTTTCAACCCAGCACATGTTGCAGCGTTATCAAATCTTAGCGCAACAAGGCGGCTGGAGCGAATGGGAGAAAGGCGCCCCCATCAAGCCAGGAAATAGCGATAACCGCATTGAAACCCTTGCCTCCATACTCAAAGTAACGGGCGATTTGTCACCACATTATGCAACCATTCATGGCCAGGAATATGTCTATGGCCCTGCACTTGTAGAAGCAGTCAAATCCTTTCAGGAACGTCATGCAATTGAGAGCGACGGAGTGCTAGGTACAAAAACACAAGATGCATTGGCAGTGACAATTCAGACCCGTATCGCACAACTTTCCGCAACCATGGTGCGTATGCGCGCCATGACGCATGAATCCGATGAGCGCCGTATTCTAGTTAATATCCCTGGCTATTATTTGAACGGGTTTGAAGGTGACAAAAAAACATTAGAAATGCGCGTTATTGTAGGTGCGCCAGCAACACGCACCCCTGTTTTCAGCAATGTAGTCACCGATGTTGTCTTTAACCCCACATGGACACCCCCGCAAAGCATCATCAACAAAGAAATGATGCCTAAGTTGCGCAGCAACCCATCGTATTTCCGCAATGCTAACTTCACTGTTATGCAAACGATTGGCGGCGTTACAACCGAAGTTGACCCTCTTTCGATAGATTACGCCAATGCGGGAAGCGACGGTGCGCGTTACAGCTTTAGACAAGCCTCGGGTGCTGGCAATGCACTCGGTAAAATGAAATTCAATATTCCTGATTCAGATAGTATTTATCTGCACAGCACCGCAAAACCTGAACTATTTGCAAAAAACGAACGTGCCCTAAGTCACGGATGCATTCGCCTCGAGAACCCAAAAGCGCTTGCAAAATTTGTCTTACAGCCTGAAGGTTGGGAAGGCACCAAAGTGGATGCGACTTACGCTGCAAGCGCTTCTAAGAATGTAAAAGTGTCACCCGTTCCTGTTCATCTCGTTTATTGGACAAGCTGGGTTGATGAGCAAGGCCGCGCGCGTTTTCATCCCGATATTTATGGGATTGATAAGCCTATCGTCACCGCGATGATGCCCTCAATACAGCCTGAAAATTTACAGCTAGCACTTAATCAGTAACTACCACTGGCGCACGCGGCCTGTATCGACATGCACAAAATTCGATTCAGGGTAGTACCCGACACCACCCTTTTTCATTGCCAGCGCAGTGCGGCGTAGTGTGGCAAGCGGCCTGTCAGAAAGCCGCATATCGATTGCCTTACCATCCATATGCAAGCTGCGTGTTGCCACACCATTCGATTGCGCATGCAACATGGCATTACTTACAGGCGATCGATAGCCCGATATAATTTCAAATGATGCCTGCGACTGAACGCCCTTATGCAGCGTCACCAACACATCAAACAAGGCAGGGTCGATTTGCGCCACTTCACCTGTGCGGTGATCGCGTAGCACCTTATTAAACGCGTTCAAAGCATCGGGAATATACTGGCCTTGTTCCCAATAGGTTGCTGCCAATTTCTCACCCGTGTGAAGGTTCACGACGCTCAGGCTACGTGCTGTATCTGGCAATGCAGCCATAGCATTTTTCGTGAATGCTGCAGGCAGCATAAAAAATGCAGAAAGTGCTAGTCCACTTTTGAGAAGTTGTCTGCGATTAAGCGAGAGAATCTCGCTTTCTGGCAGAGTTACCATGCGTGTTAAGAAATTGTTTGTCATAAGCGTATCCCTAGCCGAACCTGTGATTTTTTCAATTATTATTTACGTTTTGTTAACTATTTATACCCGCCAAGTATGACAGGTCTGCGTCAAAACGATGAAAATCAGGTGACGATAGGAATATTAAGTAATTTTAGCGACTTAAGGCTTCATTCACAGCAGAAACAATTGCTTCTGAATCAGAGGTTCTGTCAAACCGCGCCAGCTCTTTTGTGGTTTTTGCATCGAGCAGCGCCACATAGCCCACGGCACTGCCTTGTTGCTGCATAAAACGCTCAAGCCCTAGCGATTTGGCCAGCATCACCGATTGATGAATGCGCGCCTTATCGCTCAAATCCAGCGTCACAAACAGCACATCCTTGTTATCCAATCCGCCAGTTTCTCTCGCTTGCTTGACTATGGGCGAGAGTAGTTTGCAGTTGGGGCACCAATCCGCATATGCATAGACCGCAATCAGCTTAGGTTCTGGCAGTGGTCGTGCAGCATAGGCGGTGGTAGCCACCATCATAGCCATAAACATCGTCAAAAATGCTTTGAACATGGTTTCCAACTATTTCTTGCCTTCAAACAGCGAGAGATACTCGGCATAACCCTCTTTTTCCAACGCAGCCTTTGGCACAAACCGTAGCGCGGCTGAATTGATGCAGTAGCGCTTACCGCCTTTATCTTTAGGGCCATCATCGAACACATGGCCTAAATGCGCGCTTGAGGCCGCTGATTTCACCTCGGTACGCGCCATGCCGAATTTGGTATCTTCATGCTTCGTCACCTTAGGCGCATCAATGGGCTTGCTAAAGCTTGGCCAGCCTGTGCCAGAATCGAATTTATCGGTGGAGGAAAATAGCGGTTCCCCAGAAATCACATCTACATAGATGCCCTCTTCGTGGTTATCCCAATATTCATTATCAAACGGCCGCTCAGTGCCGCCTTGCGTTACATATTCCTGCATAGGGGTGAGTTTAGGCATA
>JAIXZB010000001.1 GCA_027489915.1 Rickettsiales bacterium
AATGTGGGTGTATAAAAACACTTCATCATATAACCCAGCCTGCGCTACAACAGATGTGACGAGCACCGCTGAATATAATGTAAGCAACACCGATACAGTATGCTCGCTGATGAGCACCATTCGCTAGCCATAAAACTTGTCACCCTACACCAGCTGCGGGGTCTGAACATCAGCAGCCCCGATATAGCCATTTGAACCAACAGACCCTGTAATAAATACGGGATGACACTAAAAAGAAAACCCTCTTCATCTTTGGAAACAGGCGCGACCGCACCGCCACGAAGTGAGGGAGGGTGAATTGCGAAGCAAGAGGAAGCGGCGAGACGCCCTCCCTATGAGCGCAGTGAATCACTAATATAATACCGCTTCCCCGCATCCATCGACCAACGTGCTTTGGGCATCTGTGCAAGTGGCACCAGCCGTTTTCCTTCGCGGGTAAAACTATCCTCAGGCAAGCGCGCAAGACGCGTCAACATTACACGTGGCGGCTCATTCAGTATCACCACTTGCTGCCGCCCCACACTATGCAGCGCTTCCATCAGCACCACCCAGCTTTGCAGGCGCGCAGCTACATCACCGCCTGCTGCACGCAAACCGTCCAGCGCATCCATCACCCGCATCTGTTTCATGTTCAGCCGCATCACGCGCTCGCCCACAATCAAAAGCGCCCCCACACGCTCATAACGCACCCACGGATGCATATGGTTGAACGGCTCAATCACATGCTCCACCCGAAAATTCGGCGAATCAATCCGCGCCTCAAATGTCAGCAGCAGCAAGGCTTCCATAAAGTTAGGCAACCCCTTCAGCTTCGCCTCGTAATTGGTAAGGGATGCAACCTCTTCATGCGTAAAGCGCACAGAACTTGCAGCCTTCACCGTAACCCCATTCGCATCCCACAAAAGCGTCATTACTGCACCACCTGTTGCCCAGGCTTCACCCGCATATTAAACCGCACATCAATCCGCCTATTAGGGTCAAGCTGGGTTTTGTCGACAGGCCGCCTATCGGCGTAAGCACTCACCCCCAGAAGCGGCTGATTACGCATATTCAACACATCACTCTCTAATCCCTCGGCTGCACCCGTCATCGCCTTATACACCGCAATCGCTCGAAACGCGGAAAGCTCCCAATTACCCATACCTTGCGGCCCATTAAACGCTTCCTTGTCGGTATGCCCCTCAATCAGCACCGAATCGAGGGTAATCGGCTGCGCCTGCCAATTACACGGCAAAATCTGCTTGCTCGCACAGGGCAATACATCGCGCAATATTTGCGCGAGCGCCGCCACAGCTACCTGCCCTTCAGGCAACAATTCCCATTGGCCCGATGCGAACAATAACGATTCAGGCAAGCGCACCACACCATTTGCCAAATCCAGCGTCACGGGCATATTTTGCGCTTGCATCCGCAGGGCCACTTCATTCAATATTTCAGTTCGCACTTCTTCCGATGTAATCACTTTCGGGTGTTTCAAATTCAGCGCAAACACCATTAGCAACAGAATGAATAAGAAAATCACCCCCACCAGCAAATCGGTGAACGAGGTAAAAAAATGCTCATTCGAATCGTCGGCTTCTTCGCTCATACCGCCGCCTGTTTGCTCATCTGAAGCGCCACTTCGGTTGCAATATCTTCTGCCAAATAAAGCTGCGAACGCCCCACCTGCTGCTGCAACACCAACCATTGATGCAACAACTGCTCTGTCGTAATAAGCTGCGTGCGCTGCTCCAGTGCCGAGCAGAAACGGTGCAGCTGCATCGTCACAGAATTGAGCCATGCTTTCTGCGCAAACGATAAAAGTATGCTGAGCGAAATCCCTGCAACCGAGCTGATAAATTTTAAACTCGCCACATCAAGCAGCGCCACCAGCGCCTGTTGCGTTTGCGCCAGCTCGGTTTCTTTCGCCAATCCCTGTGCCGCAATCGCAATGGCCGCAACCAGCCCGATGAACGTAAAAAACAATCCAAGGCTAATCAAGTAACTCGGCATCGCCGCAAATAATTTCAAATTAATGCGCGGTGCAATCACACTCGCGGTGTTAAAAAACTCCTGCGGCCTGCGGCTGATGCGCACCAGTAAGCGTGCCGTATCCAGCACCACCGTTTTCGAAAATTCATTCCACGCATTGGCAAATGCAGGCTCGCTCGCAAACTTGCTCCCCAGCGTTTCAAACTGGTCATAAAACGCTTGCGGGTTATCCGAAGTTTTCAGCATCGCCGTTGCCCGCGCAATCGATGCCTTGAGTGCACTCAGTTTCGCCCAGCCGCTAATCAGTGCCAGCACGAACACCGCAATAATCGTTCCACAAAAATAATACGGCGCACTCTGCGACGATAAAAATGCAATCACCTGTTCCCACATAACCAACCCCAATACGTTCACTGCGCCCAAGGCGCCCCGCCACTAGCTATCAATCAGCCGCCCAATCTCCAAGTGTTTAATTACAAATCCCATGCCCTAAGCAACAAAATCTGTTATAATAACTCAAATTCAGAATAACTTAGGGCCTTCGCATGAAATACATTCTGCTAATAATCCCATTTCTTTTGAGCACACACGCCATGGCCACGCAATCCATCACCGCCGAATACGCCCGTGAACTTGCCGAACAATCGTTAGCATCTCGCGCCCAAAGCTTTGTCATCGCAGATACCAAGGAATACCCCTTTGGCTGGGTATTTATTTACACCTCGAAGCGCTACGCCCAAACCAAAAATCCCTCCGATATGGTGCCAGGAACAGCCCCCCTCATCATCACGCGGGATGGAAAAACAGTGCAAACAAGTTCCTCAGTACCGCCCGATGTTGCCATCGAAACCTTCGCAAAGGATTATAAAATAAAGGAAAACAGAGGCTATTAACTAATTTTTTGCTGTAAATAGCGTTTTTAATCACTCCCCACTCGACTCTCACCACTAACTGCTCTATATGTAACATATGACCCAAGAAACCATAGATTACCCAAGCATGATAGACAGTGCGATGCGCGGTGTCGTGCGCGATGCATTGCTGCACATCCAGCGCGAGGGATTGCCGGGCGAACATCATTTCTTCATTTCCTTCCAGACCCAATACCCAGGTGTCGAAATGTCGCCGCAGCTGCGCGCGCGTTATCCTGAAGAAATCACCATCGTCGTCCAGCATCAGTTCTGGGATCTGAAAATAACCGATGCGTTGTTTTCCATCATGCTCAGCTTCAACAACATCCCCGAGAAACTCGTGGTGCCGTTCGATGCTCTCACCGCATTCGCCGATCCTTCCATCAAGTTCGGCTTGCAATTCCATGGCAAGCAACACGCAAATATGAAATCTGCATCAAGCAGCGAAGCGGTTTCTTGCCCTGCTACAGGCAAAACGGGTAACGAAAAACCTGCCTCCGCCGGCTTCGAAGAAGATGCCCCAAGCGAAAGCCCAAATGTCGCCAACGACGAAAAAGTAGTATCGCTTGAAGCCTTCCGCGGTAAACGCTAAGCGCACACGGCGGCTTATCTCGACATAATTCACCCAATTGTCACACTCCAGCACTCTAAGCCCTGCTAATTGTCCCGTCAGATCAACGTGAGATAGGGTAGTCATTGTGGCATGGAAACCTGGTGAAAATGATAGAATAATGGACGAAGAGCTAGCCAAATCCATGCATGCAGTGGGCAGTGCAATGGCAGAACACACCGCCACTGCAACTAACAAAACGAAAGATGCCTTCATTCAAGTGCTTACGGAAGAAATAAACTCCCTCCGCCAAATCATCAGCCATAACCCCTCACACCATCCGCACCAATTCAAAGAGGCTTTTATTACACTGCGCACCCTGCAAGCCATGGTCGAAGATGACAGCCTCACTGATTGCATGGATTTCGCACGCAACGCCAACACCGTGCGCAGAGCAATCGAAGGCCACCCAGCAAGAACCCCTGCAGAAGTATTTGGCGAAGCGCATGGCATTGGCAACCTCAGCACTCCCAAATACACCGCTCAGCAAGTCCGCTCCAAAGCGCTCGACACCCATTTCCGCACGGCTACCAAAGAATACATTACCCTATTGCCGAACCACGAACGAATTGAACCCACAATACTTAATCGCCGCACCATACTTGGGGCAATCACAGGTGCAGGCATAAGTGCCGCTGCTGGCGGAGCCATCAGCTTCGGCGAATCGCTTATGGCAACGCCGCAACCTAGCTCCAATAAAAATGCACCATCAAAAGAGCGTGGCACAGAGCGCAGCACTAGTGTGCTCACACAAAGCCTTCTCGGCGCAGGTCTTGGTGCGGCCATCGGCAAATACTTTGATAAAGCACGTGTAGAGGAAGTCTTCACCACCTATGCCAACCACCGTGGCCACATCAATGCGAGCTTCGATGCACTCATCGATTACATGGCCGAACAAAAACATACCAAGCGCTATGTGAATAATGGCGGAATAGGTTTGTAAAACGCGAAATCAACTCCGCGTCTAAACAACGCCCAAACCACCGCATCTGGGTAATTGTCCGATGACAATATCAAAGCATGCATTTATAAATGAATAATGAATCAACACTCCCCCATGCAGCACGCCCTTGCCCTCGCTCACACCGCTGCAGAGCTTGGCGAAGTACCCATCGGCGCCGTCATCACCGATGCCGCAGGCACCATCATCGCACGCGCCCACAACGAAGTTGAAGCAACGCAAGACCCCACCCAACATGCCGAAATGCTCGCCATCTCCCGCGCCCTCGCCCATACAGGCCAGAAATATCTGGATGGCTGCGCGCTCTACGTCACGCTCGAGCCCTGCGCTATGTGCGCAGGCGCCATCGCGCACGCCCGCCTAAGCCGCCTCTATTTCGGCGCCTACGATCCCAAATCCGGCGGCACCGAACACGGTGCACAGGTATTATCGCACAGCCACCACAAGCCCGAAATCATCGGCGGCCTCATGGAATCCGATTGTGCTGCATTATTAAAAGATTTTTTCAGCGGGTTACGCTGATGCACTAAATATTACGCAGCTTATGCGTACCAATCTTAGCTTCTAATTCATCATAAATTTCTTCCGTGAGCTTTTCAAAAAGCTTCTCAGAAAATGCAATCACATCAGGTTGCAACTCTTCATAACGCGGTAAATACGTATGCCGCATTTTTTCTTGGCCTTTTATAAATTTTTGCACCAATTCACCATACGTTTCGGGCTGCACAATGTGCATCAGCTTATCAGCGCCCTTTTCTTCTCCCACAAGCGGCGTTACAATCCCATACAACGCTTCTTCTTTTACCATCGCAAACACAGCTTTCAAAATAGCGCGGTGTTTTGTAATATCAGGGGCAACTTCAGGATTAGCGATGAGTAGCTCTTCAAGCTCTTCGTGGCGTGCAACCAATCCACCCAAATCATCCAACCTCTGGTTAATGAATGCACTTATCCCATTCATTGTTTTCGTCGTGAGTGGGATAGCATCCTTATTTGCAATCCTGCTCTGCCATGGCGTGTGCATGCTATCCCCTAAGATTTACCCTTTTCATCCCTGCCACGCGCAGCTATCACATCTTCCGCTTTTTCAATCACTTTGTGAGCCACACCCAGCAAGGTATCATCCAGAAACTTCAACTGTGCATCATCAATTTTATCACGGTCAATCGAATGAATATGTTCCAGCACTTGCGTATCAGACATGCGCTCTCGTAGTTCGCCCATCGAACATATGTGATCTATATCCATGGTTGATTCACCGTTTTCCTTGACTGCACGCAACGATGTCCCAAGCATCGCTTCAAACACCCGAAATACTTCACCCCTAATAAACGCCTCAAATGCATCATCTGCAAGCGGTCCGCCCTGCGGCGATTCAGTCGCAACATAGTCGATAATGCGCTTACACTCCCCCGATGCAAATGCATTAATAGCCTTCAATTCCCGAGCCGTGAACTCCACCTCAGAGCTTGCTGTCCTGATTCTATCTGTCCAATCATTACCCATATCACCCCATTACACCACACACAGCTTAATAAACCCTTACCCCACCAAACAACCGAAAAATCCCTTTAAAATACAGACTTTTTATAGTATATCTAGTGAATGAAAAAGGCCTTCTCCCTAGTCGAACTCTCCATCGTGCTGGTTATCCTCGGCCTGCTCACAGGCGGCATTCTGGCAGGCCAATCCCTCATTCGCGCAGCCGAGCTTAGGTCTACTATGGCCGATATCAGCCGCTTCAGCACCGCAGTGCGCACCTTCCAAGATAAATACTTCGCCCTCCCAGGCGATATGAACAACGCCACCCGCTTTTGGGGCTCCGCAGGCGGCACTGGCAGCGATGCAGCCTGCATGGCTTTTACCACCAGCCCCGCCACCTGCAACGGTAACGGCGAAGGTTGGATAGAAACCGCCATTATTGCCGCAGATGAACGATTCTTGGCTTGGGAACACCTCGCTAATGCAGGGTTGATCGAAGGCAGTTACACAGGCCGCGATGGCAGCGCCACTCAAGGTGATGTGTATGACGCAAACCACAACATACCCGGCACCAACCCGGCACCAATATCCCGCGCAGCAAAATGAGTAACAGTGCTTATATATTAGCTGCCATTGCCTCGTCACAATCTGGAAACGCTCAGTATTTCGATGGCAGTTACGGCGTAAACCTCTTATCACTGATTAGTATGGGCGGCTATCCACTCAAACCCAAAGAAGCTTGGAATATCGACACCAAACTCGATGATGGGAAACCCGCCTACGGCAAAATATTTAACCTTAAAAGCACCAGCACATGGTCGCCAAACTGCACCACCACAGCAGTCGCAAGCACCTCCGAATACAGCCTGACCAACAGCAACAAAGCCTGCATCCTCTACATGACACTGCAATAAC
>JAIXZB010000018.1 GCA_027489915.1 Rickettsiales bacterium
TAAAATGCAGTGGCAGCACCAGCGACACACGCCCCGATAATAATTCCAATCAACAACATTTTATACTTTTGCATAGCTAACTCTTTCGATGAATCGTAACAGTAAATACTATGTCTCAGCAGTCAATGATGGATTGGAGAAAAAAATATGGTCGGGGAGATAGGATTCGAACCTACGACCCTCTGGTCCCAAACCAGATGCGCTACCAGACTGCGCTACTCCCCGACATCTTTATCATCCATTTTGCAAATGGGATGCATCGGGTAGCACCGATTGTACCTAACTTGCAAGGGTTTTTCGTAAGGCTCGATTGACTGGTTGTGTTTTGGCTCTATGGTGCATGGCTCAAATCACGAGAGGCAATATGCGTTTTGAAGGTATTTTTACGGCAATGGTTACCCCTTTTTCGGCTGACGGCATCGATGAGGCTGCTCTTGAGCGCTTTGTGCAATGGCAGGTAAGCGAAGGGGTGCATGGGCTTGTGCCATGCGGTACCACAGGGGAATCTCCCACCTTAACGCACGAAGAGCATAAGCGTATTATTGAAATTACGGTTAAAACGGTGAGTGGCCGCATTCCTGTTATGGCGGGTACAGGCTCAAATTCTACTGCAGAGGCCGTTGATTTATCGAAGCATGCCGAAAGAGCAGGGGCAAACGCGCTTCTGGTAGTTGCGCCTTATTACAATAAACCCACGCAGGAAGGTATTTATCAGCATTTTAAAGCCGTTGCTGCGGCAACAGCGCTGCCGATTTTTGTGTATAATATTCCAGGAAGGTCAGTGATTAACATCAGTGACACCACATTGGCGCGACTTGCTGAAATTCCCAACATCGCTGGTGTTAAGGATGCTACGGGCGATTTGGCGCGCGTTAGCACACTGCGTCATTTGGTGGGTGATAGGCTTATTTTGCTCTCGGGTGAAGATATGACGGCAGTGGGTTTTAACGCAATGGGCGGTAATGGCTGCATTTCTGTTACTTCTAATATTGCTCCCAAAGCCTGCGCGAATATACAAAATCTCTCTCTGGCGGGTAACTTCAAAGAAGCGCTTGCAGCGCATGAGGCATTGGTTGGGCTGCATAATGTTATGTTTTGCGAAACCAACCCTGTGCCTGTTAAATACGGTGTGTCACTGCTTGGTAAATGTTCGAATTCTGTTCGGTTACCTTTGGTTGAAGCAAGTGCAGATGCAAAAGCGCTGGTTGCGTCTGCTATGCAGGCAACAGGTTTGCTATAGGCAATGGCTGAAAAAGAACAGGGTAATCCTAAAAAAGTCGTCGCTATAAATCGCAGGGCGCGCTTTGAATATGCGCTGGATGATATATTCGAGGCAGGCATTGTGTTGCTGGGAACTGAGGTGAAATCGCTACGTTCAGGTCGTGCTAACATTCAGGATGCGTATGCAGCCGTTTATCAAAACGAAATTTGGCTCTACAACGCCCATATCCCAGAATATAACATGGGCAATCGTAACAACCACACACCCACGCGCCCGCGCAAGTTGTTGCTTCACAAAAAGCAGGTGAATAAGCTCACAGGGCTTTTAAAGGTGCGTGGTACTACCTTAGTGCCATTACAATTATACTTTAATTCCTCTGGCTTTGCAAAGCTGGAGCTGGCTGTAGCGCAGGGCAAGAAGCTTTACGATAAGCGTGCCACCATCAAAGAGCGTGACTGGAAGAGAGAGCAGGGGCGTTTGCTTAAAAAATAGATTTACACCTCGCTTCTTGGCCCTTATACGTCACCGTTAACCTTTGTTAATATATGTTAAATCGCTTTAAACAGATTCTTGGTGCCGAAAAAGAACTCGGCGATATACACCCATTGCGCACCATAGCACTGGGCAGCACGTTGCTATTTGCCGATTCAACGCCGATTAAAGCGCTGGTGGGGGCAGGAGTGCGCGTCGTTGCAACGCGGTCTTATCATTTTGACGCAGATGTCACCCACACCTACACATTGCGCACAGCATCCCGTAGTATTTTTCATCTTACCGTGGCGGAAGATGCTCAGGGGTTATATCTAGGCATTGCTCGTGAATTGCCGCGCTCTGAGTGGGGCGATTGGTTTGATTTAGATGCGCTTGATTTCTTTGTGACACCATCAAGTGCGCGTACACTCAAGCTATTGCCCGAAGCGAAAGCCCCAGTGAGTTGGTCTGCCAAGCGTTATCAGAAAATGATCGACGCAGTCGAGGGGGAACTCAAGGAATCCGATCCCGTCAATCCCACACCGCGCTCGCAGCGTATAACATACACACTGCTAGCGAGTGATGAGGGCGATAAATCCATAGAAATTGAACGCCTCCACGATCGTGATATGGTGCGCTTATATGCTACGCTTTACCGCCCTCAGGAAGATGTCATAAGTGTTGTTACTTCCGCCCCTGATAACGAAGTGATGCAAGAGGAACCGCTATTCGATTCAGAACCTCAGATTTTAAATATATCAGATGCTCTCAAGGCAGCAGAATTATCGTTGCGAGAAGGGCAGCCTGTTACATTTTCACCCAAACAAGGTGCGCGCCCGGATTTCAGGCGTATCTCTCCAGTATCGCAGGAGGCTAAGCCAAGGGCATTTGAGCCGTTGCCACTTCCTTCGTTCTTGCTCGAGCCTCAGAAGGTTGTTGTGACTTCAGCGCCAGAAGATTTTACGTTTGCCGATATTATGGCACCAGAAACGACTCAGTTACGCTGTGACATGACCACCGCGAGAGCACTTATCGCGCATGCTGCACAGCGTAATGTCACCGTCAAAGATACGGTTCGAAAACTACTAGGGCTTCGACCTGAAGTACGTGATGAAGTTGTCTTTGAGGTGCCTCTATCGGATGAGGATTATAAAGAGCTTGCTATGCGGTATCAGATGAAGGCATCGCGTCGTGAGGACATACAGTTACGTATGATGCAAGAGTTGCGAAGTAACGTTGAGCGCGAAAAAAACTCTAGCTAATTTGCTGGATGCATCTGTACTGGATGTTTATACTGCGTTTATGATTCAGTCTAATACCATATCAACTACCCAAACAAGGCTGATTCCAAGCGTTGTCCACGTCGCTGCGGGCGAGGATTTCAGTAATTATATCGTTTTTCATGTAATGCAGTATTGGCCACGTGAATCTTGGCCTAAGGGGCTCATTTTCCTACCAAATAAACGCAGTATTCGCTCAGTGCGCGAAGCATTTATAAAGGCTATTGGCAATACAAGTGCTTTATTGCCACAAATGATAGCGTTAGCAGATGCAGATGTATCCGCGCTTTTTCTGATGCAAGGGGTGCGCTCTAATACACCGCCTCTTCCTATCATGCATCCAGTACGTCGCTCAATGCTGCTTGCCAAGCATATTCGTATTTTTATGAAACAGCGCGGTGAGGCTTGTACAATGCATCATGCGCTAACACTGGCTGATGCGTTATCTAATGTACTTGATGAATCAGTGCGCTATGGGTGCGACATGCGGTCAATTCGCCATCTAATAGAGGGTGATTTCTCGCGTTATTGGCAAGAATCGGCTGAATTTTTAGCGATTATTTTTGAGTATTGGCCACGAATTGAGTCATCTGAAGGGGCTATCTCTCGTCCACAGGCCACTATTGATGCTTTGCATCGTATTATTGCTTTATGGCAGGAGTATCCTCCTAATTTTCCGATAATCATTGCGGGTTCAACGGGATCACAGCCAGCAACAGCGCGGTTAATGGAGGTTGTTGCCTCACTTCCGCTTGGTTCAGTGTTGCTACCCTCTGCTTGTGGTATAGATGCTTCTTATGCCTCTGCAATTACCAGAGGGCATCCTCTGTTCCATATCTCTTCTATAGCAGCTCAGCTCGACAGTGGTTTTGAAGCGCTTGAATCTGAACATGAGAATGCACGTTATATTGCTCGTGCGTTTAGACCCTCTGCAGCCGAGGATGTGTCTCTACTTCCTTTGCCAAAGACAATATTGCCGATTGAGTGTGCTGATGAATGGGAAGAAGCGCGTGTAGTTAGTCTTATTGTGCGCGAAAAAATGCAATCATCTGCATCGAATATTATGGTCGTTAGCCCTGATCTTGAAACTTTGAAGCGAATACGTGTTGCGCTTCGCAGATATGGTATCATTGCTTCATCAAGCGGTGCCGATAGGGCCAATGCACATCCTTTTATGTGTTGGCTTAAAGCACTTCTATCTATGATTGACTCTGGTGCGGGTGCCAATGAATTGCTTGCTTTTTTCCAGCATCCACTCACCTTTGCCAAGGACATTGCGTTGCATAATGCTATGCTTAGGGCGGCAGATGATTATTATGCACGGCGTTTGTTGCAGCAGCGTAGTATTGCTGCTTTTCTATCGAGTTATAGTTTCGATGAAAAGGCGACTAACGCTTTGTTGTCTCTTTCTTTGCTATCTTCGCTACAATTGAATGCGGCTACTTTGGAAGCATGGTTCGACGCGCTAATAAAATGTGCAGCTCTATTTGGGGCAGATGCGCAGTATGATGAAGATGTCGATGATATTATGTCATCCCTGCGTCTTCACAATGATTTAGATAGTTTTACTGCATCAGATATTTCTTTTTTATTGGATTACGCTGCTATTATACCATGGTTTGATAAAAGTGAACATGCAACGCATACCAATATTCAACTGCATACACCTATTGAAGCACGATTACAGAATGCTGATTATGTCATTCTTGCCGGACTAAATGAGCAAATTTGGCCAAAACTTACAGTATGTCCATGGCTTAATCAGTCTATGCGCTTACATGTAGGGCTGCCAACCTATGCGCATGAATTGTCACTCCAATCGCATGATTTTATGCAGTTGGCCAGTAGCAAGAATGTATTCTTAACTCGTGCCAAGCGTATGAATCACAGCGTGGCGACACCAAGCAGGTGGTGGCAACGTGTGTTGCTTATGCAGGATATTTCGAGGCAAACAGAATTTCATTCAATTCACGCTGCTCAGTATACAGGGTGGGCACGTAATATAGATGTCTCTACATCTTATGCACCTGAACAACCTCCTAAACCCAATCCTCTTGCTGAGTTACGCCCACGTGAACTTCGTGTCACGCATATGGAAGAGATCATGCAGAATCCTTATGCGGTGTATGCAAGGTCTATTCTTAATCTTAAGCCACTCGATGCCATTGATCGTGATCTTGATAATTCCCTCTTTGGATCGCTCATGCATAAGGTATTGGAAAACGTTAGTAAGCGACCTAACGAAACCATAAATGATCTTATAGATTCAGTGCTGAGCGAGTATAATTATTCTGGGCGTGCGCAGATTTTTTGGCGTGAACGTTTGCTTAGAGGCATAGCGTTTTATAGTGAATTGGCTGACACGAGAGCAAGGTTCGTTGTGCGAGTTGAGAGTGAGGCACCTCTTGTTTGTGATGTAGCTTTCCCTAGTGCAACTATTAGCTTCAAGGGTAAAGCAGATCGGGTTGAGACGTGGTGTGATGGAAAAACGGCTATTGTGGATTTTAAAACTGGCAGTAGTAACTTCAGTGAGAAAAAGATTCTAGCGGGTATTTACCCGCAGTTGACTCTGTATCATATTGCGGAAATACAAAGACGTAATGGCCCACATTCCGAAACTGGCCTTGGCAGCGTAAATTTAGCCTATTGGATAATGCCTCATGGTGCA
>JAIXZB010000212.1 GCA_027489915.1 Rickettsiales bacterium
GGGTCCGTCTTTAACGAGGTGGCAACATAGCCAAGTTCGCTGCAATGACAAGGGGTTTTTCGATGTTTCTGTAAAGCCCTTGGCAAAGCACAGCGCTTGCGCTACATCCATTGCGTAGAAGAGGACATTTATGAAACGTATTTCGCTGCTTTTTAGTGCTGTTTATTTGTTAGCTGGAGCCATGATAGCGCCAGTTGCAGCATTTGCCCAGAATGCACCTTTTATGATTATACGGTTTAACCAGCAGCGCATGTATTATGAGCAGCCATTGTATAATGCTGTTTCTAAAGCGGTGTCGCTTAAGCCAGAGGTGATGTTTGATGTGGTGGCAATTGTGCCGCAAACAGGGAATGGTTCTCAGGATGCAGCGTGGCAGGAACGCTCAAATGCCAATGTAGCGCGTGTTGTGGCTTCGCTTAATGCGATGGGAGTGCCAAGAAGCAGGTTGAATATTTCGGCACAAAAGCAAAATGGACCTCGCTTTGACGAAGTCCATATTTCCGCTAAGTAACTCGCGAATAAATCGAAAAAATTAGCCCTGACGTGCTTTGAAGCGTGGGTTTACTTTGTTAATTACATACACGCGGCCTTTACGGCGTACTACACGGCAATTTTTGTCGCGTTTTTTGGCGGATTTCAATGAGCTAAGCACTTTCATAACGGCTCCTAATGTCAAACAGGGGCTTGTGATAAGGGGGTAGCGCTCGCCTGTCAACCACTAGATTACGATTTTTGAAAGATACGGCTTTGCCCGTGGGTGGTTTTTTCCCAATAATGGGGCTTTATAGCCAGTTGCCACAAGGCTTTTACGCAGGCGATGGAGTGTAATATCCAGTAAAATGGGTAGAGTAGCTTGGCTGTGAGCATAAATTTCCACTGTTCACGTTCGGTTGCGATGTGGGCTGTGGCCCATTGCAAGGCAAATCCAAGGACTAAGGTGATTGCGCAACAAGCAAGTAACCAGCCTGGTAAGGCGAGGGCAGGGGCGATGCCTGTGAGAGATATAATGCTAATCCCCCAAAAGAGTGGGCCGAGCAGAAAGGTAATGGCCGGAGCACCTACGAAGAACTGGAATCCGAGGAATGCTGGGAGTCCTATCTGCTTGAGTAAACGCACGGGAGATCGCATGTAGACCAGCCATGTTTGGATATAGCCTTTTATCCAGCGTGAGCGTTGTTTGAGCCACGCATTTATGCTGATTGGAGATTCTTCCAGCGTGAGTGAGGGGAGTATATCGGTGAGGTAGCCTTGGTAAGCGAGGCGGATGCCCAAATCGGCATCTTCGGTGACGTTGAAGGGATCCCAGCCATTCACGGCACGAAGTGCTTCGGTGCGAATATGGTTGCTGGTGCCACCGAGTGGAATGGGGATGCGAAGGCGGCGCAGAGCTGGAAGGAACAAGGTGAAGAGTGCGCTGTATTCGATAGAGAAAAGTTTTGTCAGTATATTTTCGCTGCGGTTGTAATAGTTGAGGGGGGCTTGCACGCAGGCAAGGCGCTTGGATGAGGTCTGAAACGCGGCGATGCTTAAGCGTAATTGATCTGGGTGTGGTTTATCTTCGGCATCGTAGATGGTTACGAATTCACCTGTGATAAGTGGAAGTGCTACATTACAGGCTTTCGGTTTGGTGCGCGGCTTGGAGTTTGGCACTTCGAGGATACGGAAGTAATCGGCTGGTTTTAATCTTTTTAGATATTCTCTGGTTACAGGGTCATCTTGCTCGGTAATCAGCCAAATATCGAGTTTTGTTTTGGGGTAATTCAGCTCCTCAAGGGATGCTATGATTTGGGTGAGTATGGCTTCGGATTCCTTGTAAAGTGGTACAAGGATTGAGTAGGTTGGTAATTCGCTTTCTTTCAGGTTGGCTGCAATGTGGCGCCATAAGTTATGACGCGCAACGCTTGGCGCTGCCATGATGAGCAGCATGAGTTTGAATCCGAGAGTGGCGATATAAAATAGGGTGGTTGCGATGATGGCGCCGTACCAGAATCCAGTTGGTGCGAGATAGGCGCAGATAGCAAGTGCTATGAGCGCCATAATCATGCCATTACGCTGGCTTGTGGTTATGGATTCTTTGGCGGAAAATTCTGGTGCTATGTTGTGCAGATGCTCTTGCGCGTAGGTTGTGAGGTGCGCATGGAAATGGGAGGTAAGGTAGTGATGAAAATCGCGCCGCGTTATGAGCCTGAGTGTGCAGGGGGCTTGATAAAAATCGCAACACCATGTTTGCAGTGCATCGTTTGGGACATAGGTTGCGATGTGTATTGTGCCATCTGCGCATTGCAGTGGAATGTAATGGCGCGCAATGTAATGTGGTAGGTGATCACTATTTTGCAATTCTCTTCCCGCATTCCACACACTATCGGTATCAAGAGCATGTATTCCTGACGCTTTGAGTGCTTGTAGCCATTGCAGGGGGGTTATGACGCGGCTTGCTAGAAGAATATCTCCAAGTTTTGCATGCGATGATGTTTGCTGCATCAGTGCTGTTTCGATGCAGTTGGCGTTTATATGTTCCTTGCTTATCAGCCACTCGCCCAGGCGCATTAGAATCGTATCCCTTGAGTAAGGCTGATACCATAGCCTGCACCTGCCTGAGTGCCAGCAATATGTTTGAAGCTGCTTAATGTCCAATAGCCATTATTATTATCTGGCTGATACAGAAGGGTTAATTCTGCTTTGGTTAGGTTGTAGTCGATATCGCCTCCTTCGCTGAAGTTTTGTGGTAGTTCCAGATTCAGGCTTTGGGTGATATGGATTGCCGAAATGAGCATAAGCGCATCAGTTAAGCCTACTGCATATTTAGACGAGGTTTTCCATTGGCTCGAAAGCCCATTATCGCGCGTGCGCAGGGAAGCACTTGCATCCAGAAAATCGCGATTACTTAGGAAGTGGAAAGATTCGCCGTAGAGTATGGCAAATTCTGCATCTGTAGATTCGCTGCCACTTTGCGGGCCTGTGCCCTTGTATGCGGCTGTGGGGAGTTTGATAAGGGGCTGAATAGAGATAACCCGGGTATCATCGTGCCAGAGGCGTACGCGCGCGAAAAGTTCTGCATCACTTAAGGAATAGTTTTCTTTGCCTGATTGCTGCGTGTGATTGGCGAATAGATTGGCACCGATGGTGAGATAGTCCCTCGCACCCCATTCTGCGTAGGTACTTACTTCATGTTTTTGATAACTGGATTGATCGCGCAGGTTGCCCAGATTATCAAAGAACTCATCGCTATGGTAATAGGTGGCGCTAGTAGCAAGCAGGCCTTTTCCTTGGTTTTGCGTCCACGCTCCTGCTGTAGCTTGAGATGAGCATAGTATGGTGATGAGCATCGCAAGCGTTACGATGCGTGCGCGCATGTTAGTGAACGATACGACCAATGTTGCTGATGGCATGCTCTAATGCAGCATCTTTGGTGCCATCTTCAAGCTTTGCAGCTGCTACTTGCTTCACGGCGGTGATGGCCGTTTCCACAATTTGGGTGCGAATGGTGCTGATGGCTTCTGCTTCGGCGCGCGCGATTTTTTCGTTTGCCTGTGCGATGCGTCTATCGACGGTTTCTTTTAGCGTGATTTCGGCTTGTGCTTTGAGTCTATCGGATTCGCTCTTAGCATGGGCAAGTAATGCTTCGGCTTCTTTCAAGGCTTCGGCTTCTTTGGTTTTGTAAGATGCAAGTACGGCTTCTGCTTCTTCGCGTAGGCGCTTAGCTTGTGCCAGTTCTTCACGGATTTTATCTGCCCGTGTATCCAGCCCACGCGTAATGAAGGGGGCGATGTATTTTATGAACGCTGCCATGAAAATAACGAAGGCAGTCGCTACCCAGAATTTAGGATCTTCAATGAGAGCATCGATATTCATGATATTATCCCTGCTGCTTTGCTATGGCTGCTTCAAACTGTTTGGCATCGACTTTGTCGCCAAGTACGGAGCTGTAAATTTCGCTAGCAAGCGAAGCTGCGGCTGCGCCAACTTCAGCGCGTGCGCGCGTTAATGTGTCTGCTATGGCAGCATCCGATGCGGAGATGCGCTTTTTAAGGTCTACATCCATGCTTGCCTGTGTTTCGGCGATGGAGTGATTCATTTTGTGTGTAACATCAGCCACCATGCTGGCTGCATCTTTGCGGGCTTTTGCTTCGACGCTCTCGTAATGTTCGCGGGCGGCGAGGGCTTTGTTCTTGATGGTTTCAGCATCGAGTATGGTTGCTGCGATGGTATCTTTGCGACCACCTACCACTCGGGTTAGTTTGGGAACGATAACGTATGCGACCAGAAGATACAGCGAGATAAAGCTTACCGCTAACCAGAAAAGTTGGTTGCTGAACCATTCTGGGTTCATTTGGGGCATAGATGATGGTTTTTTATCGGCAGCAGAGGCTGGCGATGCAAGCATCGCCAGCGTAACTGCGTGTAATGTGTGGGTTGGAAAACGCATTGTTTCCCTTAGCCCATAATCATGATGCCGAGTACGAACGAGAGCAGACCCATGAATTCTGCAAACACCGCACCGAGAATCGCAATTTTACGAACTTTATCTTCGCTGCCTGGGTTGCGTGCAATCCCTTGTGCTGCGTTACCGAAAATCAGGCCCACGCCGATTGCTGCGCCGAGCATACCAAGTGCGGTAAGGCCCATGCCGATAAATTTCAGTGCTTCCATTTCCATAGTCTTAACTCCAAACGATAGTGATGATTAATGATGATCTGCGAGGGCTTCGCCAAGATAGATGCAAGAGAGAAGTGCGAACACATACGCCTGCAAAATCGCAACGAAGATTTCAAAACCCGTCATGAACACGAGAAACGCCACTGGTGCAACCATAAAAATACCTAATTGTGCGCTTGGAGTGGCGAATCCTGCGATGACTTTCATTAGCGTGTGGCCTGCGGTCATGTTAGCAGCCAAACGAATCGCCAAACTGAACGGACGGGAGAGATACGAAACAAGTTCGATGAGGAATACCACAGGAGCAATCCAGAGAGGCAATCCTTCGGGGATGAAGTGTTTGAAGAACCCAACTGGGCCTTGCGCAATGAGGCCGATAAGGGTGACGCCCACAAACACGGCTATAGCCATACCGAAAGTGATGATGATATGGCTGGTGGGGGTGAATGAATAAGGCAACATGCCAAGCAGGTTCATGAATAAAATGAACAGGAACAGCGTGAAGATAAAAGGGACATACTTGCGAGCTTTGTGGCCTGCGTTTTCATCTACGATACCGCCGACAAATTCATAAACTACTTCGGCAAGTGACTGCCAGCGGCCTGGAACAAGTGCGCCCTTACGCATGCTGAGAATGTAGAAGGCAGCAATGCTTGCAACGGAAAGCAGCATGAAAAGCGAGGAATTGGTGATAGAAATATCGATGCCAAACAAGTTGGGCAAAGAAATGACGGGGCTCACTTCAAACTGTGCTAGGGGGCTATGGTTATTTGCCACAATATTCTCGTTGGTTACGCGTTATCTTTTGTGTTTTTGGCATCTTCACGTGCTTTTTTGCGAGCAGCGCGCGATTCAGCCTCTAACATTAGTTTTGCCCCTGCAGCGCTGCCGATAAACAAACCGACAATCATGCCCCACGGGTTTGAGTTTAGCCAAAGGTCGATTCCGTATCCGAGAGCGCACCCTACAGCCGTTGCCGATGCGAAATCGATGGCTGCGCGTGCCGCGTCACCGGATAAGGGTTTTGGTGTTTTCTCTTCTTTTTGCGATGCTTTGGCCGCCTCAATTTTTTGGCTCAGCGCCGCAAGAGATGGAGTTTCTGTTCCTTTGTCCAAGCTCATGGCGAGCGCAATCTATGAGTGCGCTTATGCTATGTCAAGCGCTTAGCTTGGTCTTGGGATTACTTGGTTTTTAGCGCGTCAATCGCTTCACCAAGTGCAGCTGAAGTGAGCTCGCCTGTGTAGGGTTTGTCGCCTAAGAAAAAGGCAGGTGTTCCTTGGATTCCGAGCTTCTCGCTGGCTTCTTGAGATTTGGCGATGAGGGCATCTTCAAATGCTTTGTCATTCATGCACGCATCGAATTTTTCGCCACTGATACCGCCAACCGCAGCGATTTGTTTAAGTGATTCCATGTATTTTTCATTGAATGCCCAGTCTGATTGCATTTCGAACAGCACTTTGATGAATTTAATCTGCTCATCGGTTCCAGCGCAGCTAACGAGCTGTGCGCCTTTAAGGGCAGGGGCATTCAATGGGAATTGGCGCAGCACCAGTTTGGCTTTGCCTGTATCGAGGTAATTTTTACGCAGTTCTGGCAGTTGCTTGGTGTGGAAATCTGCGCAATGTGAGCAGGAGAGCGATGCGTATTCAACGATGGTTACGGGTGCTTTGCTATCGCCATACACTACATCATAGGGTTTGATTTCGAGCAGGCTCACATCGAGTGATGGAGCTGCAGCAGCTTTGTGATCGTGATCATGATCGTGTTTTGCTTCTTCGGGTTCTGCTTTGCTTTCTGCTTTCATATTCATAACGCCGATGCTGTATGCACCACCTGCAAAAAGTAGGCATAGTGCAACGATGATAATGGTTACGGTACGTGCAGAAATAGGTGAGTTTGCCATGATATGTTCCGTGTTAATGCGAAGGGTTGTTAATTAGGAATTCTTTTTACTGTTATTTGGTTGCGTTGTCATCCCTAAGGTTACGAATTTTTTTTAGGCGATGTAAGGCATCGATGAGAGGGTCGCCTGTTGTCGTATTTTCTGCGGGGAGTGAAATTCTCTCTGTGATTACGGAGGGTTGTTTTAAGCTGTGGTGTTGTTCGATAACGATGCGGTTAATGGCTTTGTAGCCTAGATGCGTTGCCAGTTTATCAAGTAGTATAGGAGTGAGTTGTTGTAATTCTGGAGCAAAGGCGGGAACGCAGGCGATGGTCAATGTGCCATTGGTGGTTTCACCGCGAGGAAATTGGATTTTAAGTGGCTGGGTATAGGCGGATAATGTTTCTCCAATTATGTGAGGCCATTGCATGAGAATGCTAGATTCGGCGAAGCCGCGTTTTTTCATAATGGGGCGTGCGGCTTTGCCGACAATTTCGCCTATGGTGCGTGGAAAGAGACGTGCCATTTAGGCTGCCTTTTCTATGATGGCGCGAATGGGGGCGAAGGACTTGCGGTGCGCTTCGCAGGGGCCAAAAGTGAGTAGGGCGGTATGGTGGGCTTTGGTGCCATAGCCCGCATGCGAGGCAAATCCATATTGCGGATAGGTGTTGGCGAGTTCGTGCATTAGTCTGTCGCGCGTTACTTTTGCGATGATGGATGCGGCTGCGATGGATGCTGAAATACTATCGCCTTTGATAATTGGAATGACGGTGCAGTTAAGCTGCGGGGCGCGATTGCCATCGACCAATGCTATGTCTGCTACAGTTCCGAGTGCTTGATAGGCTCTCTGCATTGCACGTTCGGTCGCTTTCCAGATATTGGTATCGTCTATTTCCTGCGCACTCGATTGGCCAATGCCGATATGCATATGTTTGCTGATTGCATCGAATAAGATTTCGCGCTTGCTGCGGGATAGTTTTTTGGAATCATCTAGAGCTGTAATCAGGCTTGCAGGGGCGTTTGCTACCAACACGCAGGATGCAACTACTGGCCCAGCCCATGGGCCGCGTCCTGCTTCATCGATGCCGCACACGATTTTGGGGTGATACCGTGTTTCGTGCGATAAATCGGGCATGATTTTACTGTGTGGGGTTGGGAACGGTTGGCCAAGCGCCTTGTGCAAGCTGCTTAAGGCTTACGGCATCTTTGCCCATGAGGCTTTGATACGCCCAATAATTGCTGAATACCTGCATCACGTAGTGGCGCGTTTCTTTGTAAGGGATGGACTCAATGTAAAGCAGAGGATCGCTCATATTTGAGGCGCTCCGATTCCACACGGAAACCATTCCTGGTCCTGCGTTGTAGCTCGCAATTACATGTACAAGATTTGCATCCGATCCTGATTTACCCATGAGATAGAGCACGTATTGCTGGCCCAGCAGCATATTGGTTTTGGGGTCGTGCAGATCGGATTGAGCAATGCGTGAAGTGCTATCTGGTAATGCTGTTTCATCGATGGATGCCAAGAGTGCATCGGACGATTTTTTCCAGATGTAATTCGCGGTTGCAGGCATGAGCTGCATAAGCCCTGTTGCGCCTGCATGGCTTTTTACTTCGGTTGCAAAGCTTGATTCCTGACGGCTGATGGCGAACATGAGTGCGGAGTCTACTTTCAATTCCTCTTCGCTTAGCCAACGGGGCATAGGGTAGCTTGCGAATACCGCTTCTTCATTTCTGATACCTTCGACTTGGCCCAAGCGCACTTGAAGGTTGGGCAAGTTCAATTCGCTAGCAATGGTTATCAATGCTGGGCGATTCTCAGCATCCATGCGTTTGTAAAGATGGCGGAGTTCTTTTTCGGCCAGGGTGTATTCGCCAATCTGGCTGAGTGCGCTTGCGCGTTTAACCGATGGGTGCGCACGCACTGAATCTGCGACATAAGGGGCGAAAGCGGTGAGTGCTATGGGTTCATCGAGTGTTTGTTGTGCTAGCATGCCGTAGAATGTACGCGGTGATTCGGCAGCTTGTGCAAGGGTGCGCTCTGCTTCTTCTTGATGACCTAGTTTTGAGTGTGCGCGGTATTGCCAGAAGTAAATAGCTGAGCGTTGCCATGCGGTGAGGTTCTTGGAAGCAGAGGCTTGGATGA
The DNA here is from genome assembly GCA_027489915.1 of Rickettsiales bacterium. GTDB lineage: Bacteria > Pseudomonadota > Alphaproteobacteria > Rickettsiales > UBA3002 > JAIXZB01. Next base: position 8,685 of record JAIXZB010000212.1, read on the forward strand.
AGGCGTTTAATGCATCCTGCGTTTTGCCTGATTTCCAATGGCTCAAGCCACGATACCAGCTATCGGGCATATCTGAGCTGCCCATGGTATCAACACGGCCTACGCCTTGAATAGATTCTGGCGATGCCGCTTCTGCCAATGCAGATTCTTCTGCACCCTTATGTTGTGCCAAAGACCTGATACGCGCTGCTTCGGGTTGGTCGCTGTAATTTTCCAACCATGCAACCAGTTCATCGCTTGTCGCTTTATAGCGGTTATCGAGGTAGCGCGCGGCAAGAAGGGTTCCCAGCAGGCGCTGATCTTGTATGTTCATAAGCGCATTGTCGGCTGCTTCCCAATCGCCACGCGATTGTGCACTGAATAACATTTGGTATGCGCTTGCATCTGGCTGACTGAGGGCCGCGTCTGCTGAGAAGGTTGCAGAATATATTCTGTTGAAAGTAGGGGTTTCGCTTGCCTGAAACGAAATACCCGATACCACGATGCCTGCTATTAAGGCGCGTAGAATGCGTTTGCTGCGCGTATATGTACGTTGAGTAGTTTTTAGCATGCCATTTCATTATTATTTTACTTTGGGCCTACTTAGTGTGAAACTTGTGTGAAAACAACCCCAAAATTCGATTATTTATGTATATCAATACTTTAGTTTGATTTAAGGGCAGTTTTTAGTTGTAGTAAATCTGCCCATGCCTGACGTTTTGCCGTAGGCTGTCTGATTAGGAAGCTTGGGGGGTAGAAAATATGCGCGGGTATAGATGCACTTTTGCCTTCGCAAGTGAAGGGCATAATGCGACCGCGTAGGCGGGATATGCCCATGGTTTCGCGCAGTAATGCTTTGGTGGCTGTTCCGCCCGCTAACACTAGAATGCGCGGGGCTGCAAGGGCGATGTGTTTTTCGACAAACGGCCTGCAGATATCGATTTCTTCTTGGGTAGGTTGGCGATTGCCGGGAGGGCGCCAGAAGAGGGCGTGGCTGATGTAGAGGCCTTTATTTCCGTTAGCTTTTCGGTCTAAGCCGATGCTTGCTAACATGGCATCCAGCAGCTTGCCAGATGGGCCGCTGAAGGGTGTTCCTTTTTTATCGTCTTCGGCATCGGGCCCATCGCCGATAATCATTACATCTGCGCTTATGTCGCCATCGGCAAATACGGTGTTCATTGCGGTTTTGCGTAAGTTACAACCATGAAAATCCATGAGGCTTGCATGCAATTCGGCGATGCTGGTGGCGGCATGTGCGCGCTGCTTCGCTTCGCTTACAGCATCGTTTTGGCTTTGGATAGGGATAACGTTGGCAGTAACGGGCCTAATTTGCTCAGTTGGTTGCTCTAATTCTAGTGGTGCTGCCCATTTTGCCGATGCTATCGCGCTATTTTCGATACATTCATCCACACCTACAGAAATGTACCACGATAGCATTGCAGCAGCTTCGTTTGGGGCCAGTGGGGATGTGTTTTTGTTAATCACTTCGTAAATAGACACAATTTAACGGAATTTACATATTTAATATGATATAGTATAAATAGAGTCACAAAAGAGAAAAGATACTCGCCGTTTATGTCTATGAATAATAAGGAACAATTTCATTATGCGCCCGATGTTGCTGCCAAGGCAGTGATTGAGCTTACCACCGCGATGAGGGGTGATAGGGACATGGAATATGCAAAAGCGTTGTTGATTGATCCTCGCATGACATCGAATATTGGGCTTATGGCATCGTGCGGATTAACTACCCGTGAAGTGAAAAAAGCAAAAGAGTTCATGAGTGATGGGTTGCCTACGCTTGAGACGCAAAAGCGTGCTATCGAATTTTTGAATAATCTGGATTGCGAACAGGGGTTGAGCCGTGGCCGTAATTAGAAATCATGGGAGCGATGTTGCTGAAGCTGCTGCGGGTGGTTTCAGGCAAATGATGATTGGAAAAGCTCTCGAAAAAGATACGGTTCTCGGTGCGCAAATTGCAAATATCAGCCAACAGTTCTCTGGTGCGCTTGCTCAGGTTCAGCAGGGTGCTGCTGAAATGCGTAACGTGGCGAAAGCGCCTGAGGCAGATAAAGGCGCATCCATCGCCTAACTGCTGGATTTTCCGTGTAAATTTTAGTATCCTGATGTTATCACAGGAGGTGCTATGAGCGACGTGGAGCGCATGGAGTGCGATATTCTGATTGTGGGGGCGGGGCCTGCGGGGCTTTCGGCGGCAATCAAAGCGGCGCAGATAGGTGCTGAGAATGGCACAAACCCTGTGATTATGGTGGTGGAAAAAGGCTCGGAAGTGGGCGCGCATATTTTATCGGGCGCGGTGTTTGAGCCTCGCGTGTTGAACGAGCTGATTCCTGATTGGAAGGAGCGCAGTGCGCCACTGAATACGCCTGCAACCAGTGATGCATTTCGGTTTTTAACGCGCAAAGGGTCGCTGCGTTTGCCAACACCGCCGACGATGCATAATCAGGGAAATTATATCATATCACTCGCTAATCTTTGCCGTTGGTTGGCGCAACAGGCGGAAGCCCTAGGGGTGCAGATTTTTGCGGGATTTCCTGCCGCTGATGTGATTGTGGAAGATGGCGTTGTGCGCGGTGTTAAGACAGGAGCATTTGGGGTGGCTAAGGATGGTAGCCACAAGCACAGCTATCAGGCGCCAATGGAGTTACGCGCCAAGATTACGTTGTTTGCGGAAGGCTGCCGTGGTTCACTCTCGGAGCGTTTGATGAAGCAGTTTGGGCTTCGCGCAGAGTCTGATCCACAGACTTACGGCATAGGCATTAAAGAATTGTGGCAGGTGGAGCCGAATAAGCATCGGCTGGGGCATGTGGAGCATACGATTGGCTGGCCGATGGATAGTGCTACCTATGGTGGCTCGTTTGTCTATCACCTTGAAGATAATCAGGTCGCGGTGGGGTATGTGGTGGGGTTGGATTATACCAATCCATACCTTGACCCGTTTAAAGAATTCCAGCGTTTCAAGGAGCATCCTGCTATTCGGCCTTTATTTGAGGGAGGCAAACGGATTGCTTACGGTGCGCGGGCGCTGAATGAGGGAGGGCTGCAATCGCTGCCGAAATTGCACATGAAGGGTGCGGCGCTCATTGGCTGTGCTGCAGGGTTCTTGAACGTGCCAAAAATCAAGGGTTCGCACACGGCGATGGCCTCGGGCGTGATGGCGGCAGAGGAGGCAATGCGCGCTATTGCGGTGGATAGCGATGATATGAGCGGGTATGAAGTTACGCTAAAAGCCTCGTGGGTGTGGGAAGAATTACACCGTGTGCGTAATGTGCGCCCTGCATTTCGCTATGGGTTGTGGGCTGGGTTGTTTTATGCGGCGATTGATACGGTGTTACTGCTTGGTAAGGCGCCCTGGACGCTTCGCAACCATGCGGATCACGCGCAGCTTAAGCCTGCAGCGCAATGCATGCCTATTGATTACCCCTTGCCTGATGGGGTGGTGAGTTTTGACAGGTTATCTTCGGTGTATATATCGAACACGAACCATGAAGAAGACCAGCCTGTGCATTTAACGCTGCGTGATGCCAGCATTCCCGTAGCGTATAACCTGCCGATGTATGCAGCACCAGAGCAGCGCTATTGCCCTGCTGGAGTGTACGAGATCGTAGGCGAAGGGGAGCAGGCGCGCTTGCAAATCAATGCGCAAAACTGTGTGCATTGTAAAACCTGCGATATCAAAGACCCGAGCCAAAATATTATGTGGGTTACGCCTGAAGGCGGCGGTGGGCCCAATTACCCTAATATGTAGACACGAAAAAGCCCGCAATTTGCGGGCTTTAGTCGCTGTTTCTAAGGTTAAGGCTTAACCAAAGATTTGCTGATAAGGGATAGGGCGGTTTGCCACATCACGCACAATGGTACCATCTTCGAAGCAGGCGCCGATGATGTTGGTGCGGGTGGTAGGGTCGATAAAACGTACAGGTTTTACTGACTTGCCATTGTATTTACGAAGTTCGGTCACCTGACCGCGCATCTCTGGGTTATTCTTACTGCTCATGACCAATCCTTACGTATCAAGAAAACTTGGGTATTTGTTAGCATTTTGCTTTCAATCGCGTGGGAGTATAGTTAAATACATCCTCAACGCAAGCCTTTAATCTGGGATATATATGACGCTGTATGCATATGCTGGCAAGACCTCGCAGAAGGCCTTGTTTTGCCTGTGTTTTGGCGTTTTTTCTGTCATGATTTTCGCGGGTTCTGGCTCTGCCCGTGCCAATGATACACCTGCGCTTGCCACCCCAGTTGCGGGGGCAGATGCCAAGGTGGTCGCAACGGTTGCGCCCGATATGGGAACTGAGATGGGCTGGAAGCCTGGGTTGGCTGGAAGTATTTTGTCGAGCCGTTTTGCCTCGCAACACCGCGATGTTTCGGAGGCGGCGAAGTATCTCTCGGAATCGCTCAAGCGTGATCCGAATAATATTGGCTTGCAGCAAGAAGCCATGCGTGCCCATGTGATGGCGGGATCGATGGAGCAAGCGATTATGCTTGCGGGGCAGCTTAAAGCTACCGAATCGGAAGACCCGTTGGTTGCAACGTTGCTTATGATTGATGCGCACCACAAGGGTGCGTTTGCGGATGCGAAGCTGGTGTTATCCAAGCCGCTTGATAAGGGATTGTTTGGTATTATTCGCCCAGTGCTCATGCAGTGGATTGTGGTTTCAGAAGGTGGTTTGCGATCGCCTGTCAATTTGCAACCCAGTATTGATAAGGCAGGGTTTTTTGCGCCGTTTTTATATTACCACGCGGCGTTGATTAACGATGTGCTCGGGTTCAAGGATATTGCTAAGCAGAATTATGAAAAATCTTCCACCAATACGTCGGTAACGCCGTACCGTGTGGTGGAGGCTTTTTCCAACTTTTATGCTCGGCAGGGCGAATGGAAAAAAGCGCAGGATTTATTTACGCAGTATGCGCAGGAAAACCCTGAATCTAACC
>JAIXZB010000125.1 GCA_027489915.1 Rickettsiales bacterium
GAGCAGCCCAGATTTTATGGTGAAGTGATTCCTGAGAATGCGCGCCAGAATTCTGGGACGGTGCAGCCAGAGGAAACAGGTGGAAAGAGAGAATTGCTAGAGGCAGAGAAATCGCGGCTGGAGAACGTGAGATCGGCTATTAGTGGTATAAAATATCATTATGAACGGAGAGAAGATGTATTTCATGCAGATGCATATGAAACGGGTAGTGCTGAGTTGATAAAGGCTTTTGATGCACAAGAGATTCCTGCGATGCAGGAACAGAAATGGCGTAAAGCTGTTTTTGAATTTACTTCGGGTACGCGAGGTATTGAGGCTTTGGATGAAGTATTGAAGCTTATTGGCATACGTATGCGAGCATTGAGTGATGAGTTGTATGATGTTGCCTCCGTGACTCAAAAAAGAAGAACAGGGCTTACGGATGCGCCTATTACTTCGGTGATTTCGGGTGAAGCCAAACTGTATCCTGTGGACGGGAGGGCGGGTTCTGCGCGTGATGAGTTGCAGTTGGATACCTGGCGGCAGGTACTTAAACGGCCTCACGAGAATGGAGCTGGAAGTCCTGGGGTTCTTGGTCTTAAACTCTATATAAACCCTGAGAGGCTTGCGGAAGCGGAGGCTTTACTTACTCAATCGCAGATTGAAATAAAGTTGAATCACACGCTGGAAAGGCCACTCAGTGCTGAGCAAGTGGCAAACCGTATTTATGGTCTGTATAGTAATAGAGTGGATGATCAGAATAAAGACGTTTTAAGGTAGCTGCAGCTTTATTGGGCATTTGCATCAGAGGGTAGTATTTGTTAATATAGTTACAATCTCTGGTTGTGTTTATTGTGAGAGGTGTTATGGTAGTCTCAACAACATACGCAGGGTGCCATGCAACAGTTTCGCTGTCTCATTATTGAAGATAATCCTGTTAATTACATGATTATGCAAAACCAGCTCGCCAAGTTCGGCCTTCCGGCTGTGGTGTGTATTGATGGGCAGGAGGGGCTTGATTATTGTACTTCGCAGCCCTTGCCACATCTCATATTGCTTGATGGATACATGCCTAATATGGATGGTATTACATTTTTGCGTAAGTTACGTGCACTGCCAGATGGTGACAGGCCTTATGTGCTGTTTTGCTCTTCTTCGATGGATAAAATCAGCGTAAAAGATGCGATGGTTGCTGGGGCAGATTGCCATTTTCCTAAGCCGATTAAGAACGAGCAGATGATGGAAGTGATAACGGCAGTGAAAAAGCGTTTTCCTGACCCTACAATTTACACGCAAGCATTGTAACGTCATCGCGAGGTTGCGATGAGAATTTAGAATAAAATTCGATAACGATGCCGCGAACGATTTCGTTGGCGCTACCATTTTCCATGGATGCCAGAACTGTGCTAATATCAGATTGTGTCATGCATTTACCTGATGCATCGGGCGTTTCGATGAGTGCATCGCTGTAGATAAAAAGCACATCTCCGGTTTTATAGGGAATGCTGCGGGTGCTATATTCGACATGATTATCGATACCTAGAGGGGTGCCTCTGGTTTCTAATACGGTTATTGCGCCTGCGGATAATAGGAGGGGTGATGGTGCGGCGGCGGCTGAATAATGCATCATTTGTGTATTGGTATCGAGTATGGCGAGAAACATGGTGGCAAATTTACCTGTTGCCATGATGCTGTATAGTTTGCTGTTCAGGTGCGTTAGCAACTCGTTTGGTGTGTAGATTGCGAGCAATGCATCTTCGATGAGGGCGTGTATGGCGAATGCATAAAGTGCTGCAGTAACGCCGTGGCCTGAAACATCGATGGAGGCGATGGCGATGCGGTTATTGCTAAGTCTTCGCACGGTGAGGTAATCGCCCGCAAGTTCGCTTGCAGGGTGATAATAGAGCGCAAGGTCGGTGTAGGTAGTGCTGCGTATCATATCCAGCAATGCTTCATCGGGCAGAAGAATATTTTGCATGATGACGGCTTCGCGCATTTCCTGTTGGATGCGCTGGTAGTCGGATTCTATCTGTCGTTTGAGCAGACGGCGCTCTAGATGTGCGATGATACGAGCGATACATTCGCGCGCATGCAGTGGTTTGTTCAGTAAATCGGTCACGCCCGCTTCGAAGGCTTGGGCACGGAATTCAATTTTATCGGTGCCGGTTTGCATCATGATTATCATATCATCGATGATGCCGCGCTGCCCAAGTTCATGACAAAGATCGAGCCCATTCATGATGGGCATTTCAAAATCGAGCAATATAAGGTCGGGCTTCCAGGTGGCAATAATTTCGAGTGCTTGCAGCCCATTTTCTGCTTCTTTTATGTGCTTGAAGCCTGCGGATTTGCAGAAGCTGCGCAGTATCATACGGCTGGTTTCGACATCATCAACGATGAGAATGCGGCTTTGCATAAGCTGCTCATGGTGCTTGTTGTCTTTTTGTGTGGGTGCTTTTTTCATGCAGAGAGCGTCTTTTTCAGGAGTGCGAATTCGTTACTGAGATCGTTGTGAATGGATTCAAAATCGAAGGCATCTTTGGAAAGTGCAGCCGCTTCGATGGTACGTGCGTAGGAGCCGAGTCGTTCGGCCCCTATTTGTTGGCTAGACGATTTCAGAGGATGCGCATTGGTTGCTATGATGGTTACATCGTTCTGGGTGATGCCCTTATGTATGGCTTCTATGTAGCGTTCGCAATGCTTGATGTAGCTGTCTATTAATACATCAAATGTATCTGCCATGAGTATTTTGAGTTCATTGTGGGTGATGTGATTGAGGTGTTGCAGATCACTCGACGGTTGATGAGGGCTTGCGCTCTTTTTTGTGAGTGACGGTTTTAGCCATTTGATAA
>JAIXZB010000037.1 GCA_027489915.1 Rickettsiales bacterium
ATCACCGAAGTTTCCGATGATACGGGTGATGGTACAACCTCCCCACGTGAATACGGTGATCGCTCGCGCAATGACCGTGGTCGCCGTGGAGGACGCCGTCGCCGTGGTGAGCGCCCAGAGCGCACATCACAAGATGGGCAATCCGAAGAACAGCAGAGCACTGAGAGCCATAATGATGCCGCTTCACCCGATACCGACACTCCACGTGAAGACCGCCCACGCCGCGAGCGTGGCCGCAGAGGTGGCCGTGGCCGCAACCGTGGCCCACGCGAACCACGCGAGAACAACGCACCGAATGAATCAGCAAACGCTAGCGACAATGTGGTGATAGAACCAACACAGTGGCAAACTCCTGTGCATCAAGAACCAGTCACTGCACCCAAGCCACCTATTATCATCCAAAGCACCACGGCACATGCTCCCACGCACACTCCCGCACCAGATACATCCGATGATGATCGTCCGAAGCGTAAAGGCTGGTGGAGCCGGGTAATGGATAGTTAGGCAGCGACTAACGTTTGTTTCCAGTTGTGAAGGCGCTCAATCGCCATACGCAGACGTGCCGTGTCACCACAATACGACATGCGCACGGTCTGGTTTCCGTGCTCACTGTCAAAATCAAGCCCGGGGACAATACTCACTTGCGCCTCGTGCAATAGACGCGAACACAGAGTTTTGCTGTCTTTAGCAAGCGTGCCGATATTGGCATAGAGATAAAATGCCCCCTCAGCCGCCGAAACATCGGTAAATCCAAGCGCATGGCATGCCTGCATCAGTATAGTGCGGTTCATAGCATAACGCGCAACTTCTGCATCAAGCATATCCGTATGCTCAAACATCGAAAGCGCCACCTGCTGTGATACAGTGGGCGCAGAAATAACAAAACTCTGAAGCAGGCACTCATAACGGCGCATAATATCTTCAGGCATCACCACCCAACCAAGCCTAAAACCTGGCATCAGGAAATACTTCGAGAAACTGTTAATCACCACTGCACTGTCGCTGTAACGCAAAGCCGTGTCCGCCTTCGTTTCACCAAACGTGATGCCATGGTAAATCTCATCAGAGAATAACCGCACATCATTGCTATCGCACCATGCGCACAACGCTTCTAAATCCTTAGGCGCAATAATCGTTCCCGCAGGGTTACTAGGGCTCGCAACCATAAGCCCAGCAAGGCCAGCACCTTCCTCAGCAAGTTGCTGCGGCGTCACCTGATACCCCGTATTCGCCGAAGTGCGCAGATAACGAGGCGTAAGATTAAGCCCACGCAACATATTAGGGTAAGCAGGATAATACGGCACCCCAATCCCAACCTCATCACCCGTTCCAAACGCTGCCATAAGCGCAAGCGCTGCCCCAACCGAAGCCCCAACTGTCACCGCAATGCGCGCAATCGGCACTTCCACACCATAGCGAGTAAGGTAATGCTTCGATATAGCCGCGCGCAATGGCTCCATCCCTAGCGAATGGGTATATCCCACCACCCCATCACCCAGCGATGCTTTAGCACGCTCAAGTGCCGCCGCAGGAAGCTTGGCCGAAGGTTGTCCAACCGAAAGATGAATAATATCCGCACCCGACTGCTGCAGCTTTTCTGCCTCAATCATGGCCTCCATAACATAAAAAGGATGAATAGCAGGCTGCATTGTCTTTCCTTAACTGGATTTTTGCTACTCTCGCTCTATAGTAGTCATATGCAACTGCAACGAATTTTACGCATTACCCGCAAAAAAGCGCGCGCGACCATTGCTCTTCTAATGAGCATTTCCATGGCGCTCACCTCGCAATCCGCATTCGCAGGCGGCCTGATACGCGATGCCGAAATCGAACAAACACTACGCATATACACCGACCCTCTGCTTATCAGCGCAGGTGTAAGCCCCAAAAACGTGCGCATCTTCATTATTCAAGATGATAGCCTGAATGCTTTTGTCGCAGGCGGTATGAATATATTCATCAATACAGGCCTTATTCTTAAAACTGACAAACCCACCATGCTGCTTGGCGTCATCGCACACGAAATCGGCCATATTGCAGGAGCGCATCTATCGCAACTCACCAATAAAACAGACCGCGCAACTTTAGGTTCCGTGCTTGGCGCCGTGCTTGGCGCTGCGATAATCGCAAGCGGCGCGCCCGATGCAGGGGTTGGCGTTATCGCAGGCACCCAATCCATGTCACTTCGCAGCTTACTATCCGACATAAGGGGTAACGAAGAAGCCGCCGATCAGGCAGCACTAAAATACCTAGAGGCCAACGGCATCTCTTCAAGCGGCATGATGGAAGTGTTTGAGCTTCTGCGCCGCCAGCAAGCATCGCTCGATAAAAAAGCGGACCCTTATCTGCAAACCCACCCACTGAGCACGAACCGAATCAGCGTTGTGCGCAACCATTTGCAGATGACACAAGTTCCCGTCAATTCTGCCCCTAAAGGCTATACAGAACGCCATCAACGCATGCTTGCCCGCTTGCGTGGATTCTTATGGACACCCGAGCAGACACTATTATTCTACCCTGAAACCGATAAAAGTTTTTCTGCCAATTACGCGCGTGCCATAGCCTATTACAAAATGGGCAACCTCAGCAAAGCCCGCGAACTTCTCAACGCACTCATCAACGAACGCCAGAACGACCCCTTCCTGCGCGACACATTAGGCCAAATGTACTATGAAAGTGGCTATCCCAAAGCTGCCGCCATTCAATACAAGGAAGCCAATCGCCTAGCGCCCGATACCCCCATTATTTTAACCGAACTTGCACGCTCACTCATTGTAATCAATGAACCAGCCTACATCCGTGAAGCGCTGCGTTACTTAGAGCAAGCCTCGCGCATCGACGACAGCAACAAAGAAACTTGGCGCCTCATGGCAACCGCCTACGGCAAAATTAATGATACTGGCATGGCGTATGTTGCTTTAGCACAAGAAGCCGCACTCAAGGGCGAGACAAGAAATGCTATCGCCTACGCCGATAATGCGCTACAGACACTTCCAAATCTGAGCCCCGGTGCGCAGCTCGCGCGCGACATCAAAACCGATGCCGAACGCCACCTTATCAGGCAAAAAGAAGGCAAAACATTCTAACTATCACAGGCTATTCAAAGGAGATTTTCATGAAGCCAATCGCATTAGGAATCACAAGCTTTGTTGCAGGCGCAGCCATCAGCGCTGCCGTGCTAGCATCAGGCACCGCGCCCGCAAACAAAAAAGCCATAGAAGCTATTGTGCATGACTATATCATGGAAAATCCCAGCGTCATTGTAGAGTCCGTAAAGAAATGGCAGGAGGGCGAAAGTGGCAGACAAGCAGAAGCCGCAAAAGATAAAATTAAAGAGCTGCATAGCGAGATTTACGATGACAAAAACGATGCCTACGGCGGCAACCCTAAAGGCGATGTTACGGTAGTAGAATTCTTCGATTACAACTGCCCAGCATGTAAAATGATGTTCAAAGGGCTCGATGAGCTAGTTAAAAAAGATAGTAACGTGCGTATTGTGTTCAAAGAAATGCCAATCTTTGGCGAACAATCCGATAAAAACTCAGCCATTGGTCTTGCTGTGGCAAAACTTGCCCCAGAAAAATACTTTGAATTTCATGAAGCCATGATGGCAACTCAAGGACGGATCACTCCGGAATCTGCTCTCAAAATTGCAGTTGGTCTGGGGTTAAGCGAAGACGAGATCGCAAAAGAAGCAGAAAAAGATTACATTCGTGAACATATCCAGAACACCCACAAACTAGCCGATAAGCTAGGAGTACGCGGCACCCCAGCTCTGGTTATTCACGATACGCTGATTCCAAGTGCTATTGATTATAATGCGTTGAAAGCAGAAGTAGAAACGGCGCGCAAAAAATAATCATTCCAGTATTTCTGTTTTCATCACCCACCATGTGGGCTGAAAATTACGAAGCGCCGCAGCCATAGCATCTGCGGCGCTTTCGTCTATGTAATACGCAACGCAACACGCCCCACTGCCACTCATCCGCACAAAAGGGCGTGTAGGGTGTGTTTCCATCATCAGCAATGTTTCTGCAACTGTGGGTGCGCAGCTTATCGCCGCCCTTTGCAGCATGTTACGTGTAGGCGCAAGCTGCGTAAATATATCATCACTATAGCTATCCATCAAAGGCGAAAACCCTCTGTTCTCAAGCGTATAATGTCTATACACCTCTACTGTCGGCAATGCGATGTTAGGCCAACATAACACAGCATAAAGCCTCACAGCAATCGATACAGGAATCAGCTCTTCGCCAATACCACGGGCAATAAGTGGCCGCCCCATCACACACATCGGCATATCCGCACCAAGCGGCAGCAACAACGACGCCAGCACATCATCAGGCAAAATATGGCCCCATAATTTTAGAAGTAAGCGGCAGGCAACCACCGCATCCATCGACCCACCTCCAAGCCCCGCGCCCACAGGCAAATACTTTTCAAGCGTTACCTCGCCTCGAGGCGAAACTCCAAGATATTGCGCAAGACGATGCGCTGCTGTGCTTACAAGATTATCCTCAGCAGTCCCCGTTAAATGAGAAAATAGGCCAGTAACCTTGAGCGAAAATACATCAGAATCTGCAACTGTAAGGACATCACCAGCTTTAGCAAAAACCACCAAACTATCCAGCAAGTGGTACCCATCCGCACGCTTGCCCGTGATATGCAACGCCATATTCAGCTTTGCATGCGCCACCGCCTGAAGCGACATACCCTACCGCATCTCTACAGGAGAAATACTATTCTTTGCCTCTATCTTTGAAGGCTTGTCAGCTCCCTGCAATCCATGGATAAGTTTTGCACTAATGCGCTCAGCATCTTCTTTTGAAGGATCAAAACTTAGCGCCCTCTTCC
>JAIXZB010000054.1 GCA_027489915.1 Rickettsiales bacterium
ACAGCCGAATATTCAGGTTCGGCCAATGTGACCTGCAATAATGGAGTGTTCACCATAGATTCCTCTACATGCACTCACACACCATCCTGTCCTGCTACCACTGAAAATTGGGTAGGTTCAGTCGCTGGGTGTACGGCTGCGCGCGGTAGCCTTGCACATGGTGGCAGTGCAACACTCACCAACACCACAGGTGGTCGCACTGGTACTGTGAACGTCAGTTGTAGCTATGGTGTTATTACACAATCTGGCGGTTCTTGTGTAGGAGACAGCTGCTCAATACCATGGGGTGGATCCATTACGCATGGCGGTTCGATATCTGCATTTTCTGTAAGTTCTGTTCCTTGTGGTTCGAGCTGCCCAAGCGAAGTACGCACCTGTAGCTTTGGGGTGCTTTCTGGTTCTTACAGCGTGCAAAGCTGCACAGCGGCTGCCTGCTCTAACTGTACTGCACCATGGGGTGCAACCGTACCGCACAATTCCTCTACTACTGCATTTGCCGCTGCGAGCGTAGGTTGCGGCTCTTCCTGCGCCAGCGAAACACGCTCATGCTGGAATGGCGCCTTATCGGGGTCTTACGGTAGCGCAAGCTGTTCAGCAGCGCCTTGCGCTTCCTGCGGATTGCCGTGGGGTGGCGCTATTGGACACGGTGGTTCCGTGTATGCATACAATACATGGGATGCAGGATGCGGTAACACCTGTTATGGTGAAACACGTTCCTGCTACGATGGAACACTCTCGGGGTCATACGGCGCCGCGTCATGTGGCGCATCATGTGCCAGCTGTGCGCTTCCGTGGGGTGGCTCCATTGGCCATGGCGGTGCAGTCGTTGCCTATGCGAATGGGCCATGCCCCAGCGGTGGCGGAAGCAGTAGTTCCGATGGTGGTGGCGATGGTGGTGGTGGCCCAGGTGACGGCGGTGGAGCTGGTGATGGTGGGGCATTCCTGTTTGAACCCAATCCTTACATAATGCAAACTCGCTATATTCCCGCCAAAAGGCACAATAATGACAGCGCGGATTACAGCGACCTGCTTATCTTCACTCAAGGCGATGGTGGCGATAGTGGTGGTGGCGCCCCTCCTACAACTCCGTGTGTAAGCGAAATACGCTCGTGTTGGAATGGAGGACTTTCTGGCTCTTATGGGTCTCCTGGCTGTCCAGCTCCATTACCTTGCGGCGGCGGCAGCAGCAGCAGTGATGGTGGTGGCGATGGTGGTATGGGCCCTAATTAGTCCGCACTTGTCTCTAATGCTTACTTGACACACAGCATTCGATTGCCTATCAGATGAGCCGTTTAACCACGCGCTTATCCTGAAAGGCTTTTCATGAGTGCACCCCTAATCCCAAAACGCAACGCTGCATTGATGCTTGCAGATGGGTCAGTGTTTTCGGGATTTGGCATTGGGCTTGAAGGAATAGTAGCAGGAGAAATCTGCTTCACAACGGGCATGACAGGCTATCAGGAAACACTCACCGACCCCTCTTTTTCTGGCCAAATCATCACCTTCACCTTCCCGCATATTGGCAATGTCGGCGCGAATGGCGAAGATGTGGAAGGTGCGCAGGTGCGTGCCGCAGGGTTGGTTATTCGCGAGCCTATCAGTGAAGCCTCCAACTTTCGCAGCAGCGCGCATCTTAACGCATGGCTCATTGCCAACAATGTCACTGGCATCAGCGGCATCGACACCCGCGCACTGACCGCCCATATTCGCGATAAAGGCGCGCAAAATGCGGTAATAGGGTTTAGTGCAGAATCGCGCGTTGAAAACCACGCATTTATTGAAGAAATGAAAGCAGCACTTACAGCCGCACCTGATATGACAGGGCTTGAGCTTGCAGCTTCCGCAACATCACCTGCGCCTACCACATGGAATCAGCAGCGCTGGAAACTCGGCAGCGGCTTCACCACTTTATCTGCCCCGTCTAATCTGCATGTGGTCGCCATCGATTACGGACAAAAACATAACATAGCGCGCAATCTGGCCGAGCTTGGTTGCCGCATCACTGTGGTTCCAGCCACTACGTCTGCATCCGATATTCTGGCGCTGAAACCCGATGGTGTGTTCCTAAGCAATGGCCCGGGCGACCCTGCTGCAACAGGGCAATATGCGCTCGCCACCATCCGCGCGCTGGTGGATGCCAACATCCCGATTTTTGGCATTTGCCTTGGTCATCAACTGCTCGGCCTTGCACTCGGTGCACGTACCGAGAAAATGAAACAAGGCCACCGCGGTGCCAATCATCCGATTAAAAACCTCACCACAGGCAAAGTCGAAATCACCTCACAAAATCACGGGTTTGCAGTTTCTGATACTGGCTTACCCCCCGATATTGACATCACGCACCGTTCGCTTTTCGATGGCACCATCGCCGGGCTGCGTCACAAAACAAAGCCTGCGTTTTCGGTGCAGTATCACCCCGAATCTTCCCCCGGCCCACATGATTCACGTTATTTATTCACCCAGTTTGTAGAAAGCATGGCGTCATGAAATATATGATTGGATTTGTTATTATTGGTTTGTGGCTTTTGATGTTTGTGAGCGGTACAGGCATTTTAATCGGTAGCGCGCCTTACAAACAGGCAGATGGTGCAACGTATCTGCGTTGTCACTATCTTACTGCATCCTCCATCACAAAGCGTGACATACCCACCAAAGGCCGCATTGGCGTTGCCTGCCCGAACAGGATGTAATGCATGCCTAAACGCACCGATATACAATCCATTCTCATCATAGGTGCGGGCCCGATTGTAATTGGGCAGGCATGCGAGTTCGATTATTCGGGTACCCAAGCCGTTAAAACCCTTAAGGCCGAAGGCTACCGAGTTATCTTGGTGAATTCCAACCCCGCCACCATCATGACGGATCCCGATTTTGCCGATGCCACCTATATCGAACCCATCACCCCTGCATTCGTTGAAAAAATCATTGCGCGTGAACGACCCGATGCACTGCTTCCCACCATGGGTGGCCAAACCGCGCTCAATTGTGCCAAAGCGCTTGCCGAATCGGGTGTGCTTGCGAAGTATAATGTCGAATTAATTGGCGCGTCACTCGAAGCCATCAACAAAGCCGAAAACCGTGATTTGTTCAATCAAGCCATGCAGCGCATTGGTTTGGAATGCGCCAAAAACGGCATCGCTCATTCGCTGGAAGAAGCACGCGAAGTGCTAGCACAAGTTGGGCTTCCCGCCATCATTCGTCCTTCCTTCACCCTTGGTGGTTCGGGCGGTGGCATTGCCTATAACCGCGAAGAATTCGAGCAAATTGTGGCTTCAGGCCTTGATGCCTCCCCCACCCGTGAGGTGCTGATTGATGAATCGGTGCTGGGTTGGAAAGAATACGAGATGGAAGTGGTGCGCGATAAAAACGATAACTGCATCACCATCTGCTCCATCGACAATATCGATCCGATGGGTGTGCATACGGGTGATTCCATCACCGTGGCACCTGCGCTCACCTTAACGGATAAAGAGTATCAATTGATGCGCGATGCATCGCTTGCAGTGCTGCGCGAAATCGGGGTCGATACGGGTGGTTCCAACGTTCAGTTTGCCGTCAACCCTACCGATGGGCGCATGGTAGTGATTGAGATGAATCCTCGCGTGTCGCGCTCCTCGGCACTTGCCTCTAAGGCCACGGGCTTTCCTATTGCCAAAGTGGCTGCGAAACTCGCTGTTGGCTACACGCTCGATGAAGTGCAAAACGACATCACCAAAGTCACACCAGCATCGTTCGAGCCGACGATTGATTACGTCGTCACTAAAATTCCGCGCTTTGCGTTTGAAAAATTCCCAGGCAGCGAAGCCGTGCTTTCCACTGCCATGAAATCGGTCGGTGAAGTGATGGCGATTGGGCGTTCTTTCCCCGAATCGCTGCAAAAAGCATTACGTTCGATGGAAACAGGGCTCACCGGCCTTGATGAAGTGGATGTCGCAGGTGCGAACGCCGATAATCACGACCCGATGAAATCTGCCCTCGCCATTCGCACACCCGATCGCTTGCTCAAGGCCGCGCAAGCGCTGCGCATTGGCATGTCGGTTGCCGAAATCTGCCGCATCAGCGCGTTTGATCCATGGTTCGTGCGCGAACTGAAGCGCGTTGTCGATGCCGAATTCTGGGTGCGCCAGCATGGTATTCCAAGCGACTATGAATCTTTATTGCACCTCAAACAGCTTGGCTTTGGCGATGCACGCTTAGCCAAACTTTCTGGCACCTCCGAAAAAGACATCCGTGCCATGCGCCACACGCTCGGTGTGCTACCGGTGTTTAAGCGCGTCGATACGTGTGCGGCAGAATTTGCATCACCAACACCTTACCTTTATTCATGCTATGAAGCACGCGCAGAGCGTATTTCCGCCTGCGAAGCTTTCCCAAGTACGCGTGAAAAAATTGTGATTCTCGGTGGTGGGCCTAACCGCATTGGTCAAGGTATCGAATTCGATTATTGCTGTGTGCATGCAAGCTACGCATTGCGCGAGGCAGGGTTTGAAACCATCATGGTCAATTGCAATCCTGAAACCGTTTCCACCGATTACGACACCTCCGATCGCCTGTATTTCGAACCCCTCACCACCGAAGATGTGCTGGCTATTTTAGAGGTTGAAAAACAAAACGGCACTCTCAAAGGTGTGATTGTGCAATATGGTGGGCAAACCCCCCTTAAGCTCGCCCATGCATTGCAGGAAGCGGGCATGCCCATCATCGGCACCTCGGTCGATGCCATCGACATGGCCGAAGACCGCGAACGCTTCCAGCAATTGCTGCACACACTCAAGCTCAAACAGCCCGCCAACGCCATTTGCCGCACCGCCGAAGAAGTCATCACCCGCGCTGGCGAGATCGGTTTTCCCATCGTCATCCGTCCATCATACGTTCTAGGTGGGCGCGCCATGCGCATCATCCACACGCCCGAAGCACTCGAAGCGTATGTGAAAGAGCTTCTATCACTGTTTGGCGATGGGCCCATTCTGCTTGATTCCTATCTACAAGATGCTACCGAGCTTGATGTGGATTGCATTTGCGATGCTGCTGGCAACACCTATGTTGCAGGCATCATGGAGCATATCGAAGAAGCGGGTATTCATTCGGGCGATTCTGCCTGCTCGCTGCCGCCTTATTCACTCTCGGCGGATATGATTGCGCAGGTGCGCACCCAAACCATTGCACTCGCCAAAGCGCTGAAAGTGGTGGGGCTGATGAACGTGCAATTTGCGATTAAAGATAACGAAATCTACATTCTCGAAGTGAACCCTCGCGCCTCGCGCACCGTGCCGTTTGTGGCAAAGGCGACAGGCATTCCGATTGCTAAAATCGCAGCGCGCATCATGGCGGGCGCATCACTTTCTGATTTCAGCTTGCCTAACGATGAAACGCTACTTTCCTCGCTCAAACATGTCGCGGTGAAAGAAGCCGTGTTCCCCTTCGCACGTTTTCCTGGTGTCGATATTGTGCTTGGGCCCGAGATGAAATCCACCGGCGAATCGATGGGGATTGACCGCGATTTCGCCCGTGCCTACGCCAAAGCCCACATCGCAGCTGGCGCAGGGTTGCCACTCAAAGGGCAAGTATTTATTTCCGTCAAAGACCGCGATAAGAAAACTATTGCACCTGTCGCTGCGCAACTCCTTTCGCTTGGATTCAGCGTGGTCTGTACACGTGGCACAGGCGAATACCTGCAATCGCTCGGCCACGCAGTAGGCATTGTGAATAAGGTGCGCGAAGGCAGGCCGCATATCGTGGATTTAATGAAAGACGGCCATATCCAGCTCGTGTTCAACACCACCGAAGGTGAAGAAGCGATGCGCGATTCCGCCTCCATCCGCAAAACCGCATTATTTTCGAAAATCCCCTACTCCACCACCATCACAGGTGCATGGGCGATTGTGCAGGCGATTGATGCCTTTACGC
>JAIXZB010000127.1 GCA_027489915.1 Rickettsiales bacterium
ATTCATCCGCGTTAGGGTTTTTTGGGTGTGGCCACCAGCATCGCATCGATGCGAACATCAAAGCCTACCCACTCATCGGTTTTGAAATCACCGAGGCCTAGCTTGAAAGCGTTACGCTTCACACTGGTAGTGCCGTTCATTGTGGTTTCACCATTATTGGTGAGCAGTGTGAAAGGCAAATCTAGTGGCTGCGAGATACCCTTGATGGTGAGGGTGCCGCGAGCAATAAACCCCCCTTTTGTATCTGGCACCACTTCGGAAGATGTGAAGTGCGCGGTGGGATGGTTTTTGACATCAAACCAATCTGCCTCAAGGATGGCATCCTGACGATCGCTCCCAGCAACGCTCACCTTTGCTATGGGAATGGTGATGTCAATACGCGTGTCTTTGAGGGTTGCTGGATCGAAAGTGATATCGGCTGTGAAGCCATGAAATTCACCGCTAAATGGCTCTTCGCCTTGCGTTCCAGAAAACCCCAAATGCGAACGTGAGTAATCCACCACCCACTGCTCTGCGAATACGGGACTGGCAAACAGTAAAGCAGCAATGAGTGTGGGGAGTGTTTTCAGCATCGTTATTTCTTGCAGCAACGTGGCATCATGCGCGCCAGCACGTCGTCTTTATTCACGAAGTGGTGCTTGAGTGCCGCAAGTACATGCACCGTGATGAGTGCAATGGCGCCATAAGCAAGCAGCTCGTGTGATTCATAAAAGAACGAATGCGCAGCTTTTTTATTCTCACCCTGAAAGAAGGGCAGCAACGGCACTTCAAACATCCAGAAATACTCGGTGGGGTATATTTTCTTGGAAGTGGAAATCATGAGCCAGCCCGAAAGCGGCATTCCTATCATCAGCACATACAGCACTGCGTGTGATATACGCGATGCAACGCGTTCATAGGGTTTTGTTGTTGCAGGCAATGCAGGTGGCGTATGTGCAAGCCGCCATGCGAGGCGGAATACACTGAGAAACAGAATGGTAAGACCTAAGGATTTATGGATTTGATAGACATCGATACGCAAACTAACGGGTTTGATATCTTCCATAATCAGACCAACGGCGATCATACCAATAATGGCAAATGCCATGAGCCAATGTAAAATCATGGCAACGCGGTTATAACGAACGGAAGCAGCGTGCATGACTAGGGCTCTTTGTTAAATTCTACATCAATGGTGAGTGTTACTGTATCGCCCACAGCGGGGAGGTATTCTTTGATACCGAAATCCGAGCGTTTGATGGTGGTGGTGGCAGCAAAGCCAAGTGTTTTGGTGCCCGCAAATGGATTCTCGCCTGCACCGTTAAATGTGACATCTAGCACCACAGGGCGGGTAACGCCATGCAGCGATAAATCGCCTGTGAGCGCACCTTTGGTATCGCTCAGTTTCACGAATTTGGTGGAGGTGAAAGAGGCGGTCGGGAATTTTTCGGCATCGAAGAATTGCTCACTTACAAGCTTGCCTTCGAGTTTGCTGTTGTTGGTATCGATAGAACGGATATCGACAGTGATTTTGACGGAGCTTTGCTCGGGCGCATTGGGTTGCAGAAATAACGTGCCATCGAAGCTGTTAAAACGGCCCTTGTATTGCGAAAATCCGAGATGGCTGATGGAGAAAATGATGCTCGCATGCGATTTATCGAGCAGGTATTTACCCGAAGGCACATCTGCCAGAGAAGTGGTGGGGGTTTTGGGAGCCGCCGCTAGCGCTATCATGGGCGCGCATACAGTGAGGGTAAAGAGTGCAGAGCGTAGGAGCGAACGCATAAAACCTCCGTGTCAGGTGAATGTAGCATAGGTAATACCAGCCATCGCAGATTGCAAGTGCAATGGATTGCGCTACAACCACAGCAAGAGGGAAGCCATGCTGCAGTATGCTACATTGGAATGGAACGCGGATAATACACCGCAAAGTGCGCAATTTGGGGATGTGTATTTCTCGCGCGCTGGGGGGCGGGCAGAAACCGATTATGTGTTTTTACAAGGCTGCGAATTGCCCGAGGGCTGGGCCGAGTGCGCGCAGTATTGCATCGGTGAGACAGGCTTTGGTACGGGCCTGAATTTTTTGCACACATGGAGTGTGTTTGAAAAGACCGCACCGCCTGATGCGCAGTTGCATTTTGTCTCGGTGGAACAATTCCCCCTCGCTCCACACGACCTCGCACGCGCGCTTGCAGGCTGGGAGGGCAGCGAAGCACAGGCATTGATAGAGAATTATCCATTGCCCATTGCTGGCTGGCACCGACTGGATTTTGGCAGGGTGCATTTAACTCTGGGATTTGGTGAAGCGCAGGCATTGCTTAGCGATTACGTATCGCAGATGGATGCATGGTTTTTAGACGGATTTTCGCCCGCAAAAAATGCTGCGATGTGGAGCGATGGGCTGCTGGATGCGGTGGCAAATCTAAGCCACACAGGCACACGCATTGCAAGCTTCACCGCAGCAGGAGAGGTGCGCAGGGCGCTAGCAGCACGCGGATTTACCATTGAGCGCCGCGAAGGATTCGGCCATAAACGCCATGCGATTTCTGGCGTATATACGGCGCAGCATGCGAAGCGCACAGCGGCGCATAGACCCGAGCATGCGGTGGTGATAGGGGCAGGTATTGCAGGCGCCAGCATGGCCTACGCATTGGCAAAACGTGGTGTGCGCGTGGATGTGCTGGAGCAGCAAGCGCAGCCAGCGCAGGCCGCTTCGGGCAATGCGGCGGCGGTATTGTATCCACATATTACCCAGCAGTGGGGCGCGAATATGGCATGGCACTTAGCTGGGTTTTGCCATGCAACACGGCTGCTGAAAGAGGCGCCGTATGCGCATCTGTGCGGCATGCTGAAAACCCCCAAAGATGCAAAAGACGAAGCGCGCCTGCGCGCTGCCTGCGAACAGTTTGAAGCAGAGGTAATGCATTGGGTAACGCCAGAAGAGGTCGCACCCCTGCTAGGTGTAGCGCCCCCTTTTGCAGGTGCATGGTTTGCGCGCAGTGGCTGGGTGAGGCCGAAAGAATGGTGTGCCGCATTGCTGAACCATCCGCATATTACACTTCACACCAACGTGACCTGCACTGCACTGAAAGAGGACACAGTGCAGTGTGCTGATGGCCGCACGTGGCAGAGCAAACATGTGATTGTAACCACTGCATACGATGCAGAAACGCTGCTACCGCAATTATCGGGCGCCATGTTCCAAAGCGCTGGACAGGTGAGTGTGGTTGCATCGCATGAACTGCAGCAAAAAGTGCATTCAGTGCTGTGCCATCGTGGGTATGTGGTGCCGTATGAGGAGGGAGTGCTTGTGGGTGCGACCTATGACCACGAAGATTTCTCAGGTGCGGTGCGCGCGGATAATCATCAGAAAAATGCTGCGGAATTACGCGCGGCATTACCTAATATGCTGGCAGAGAATGTGGATGCTGCGCACTGGACAGGACGCACCTCGCTGCGTGCTAGCACACGCGATAGATTGCCCTTGGTGGGCGAAGTGGAATCTGGTGTGTATGTGAGTGCGGGCCATGGCTCACGCGGGATGGTATCCGCACCTTACGCCGCCGAAGTGATTGCAGCGCATATATGTGCCGAGCCTGCACCGATAGGCACAGCGCTTGCGCGTGCGGTACATCCATTGCGGTATTTACGTAAGGGGTAAGGCGCTGGTGGTGCTGAAACCTGCGCTTGTGAACACAGTACGGTAACGTTCTGTATCAGCGCCACGGGTAACGAAGGCGTGATGCTGCACCTGCTGGGGTGCCGGGAGTGGCTTCCAGATACGAAATGCTTGTTGCGCAATTGCAGGGGCGGGGTCGATGAGAGTAACCTTCCACGGCGCTGCTGCTTCAATCGCTGCATCTAGGAAGGGATAGTGGGTGCAGCCGAGCACCAATGTATCGGTTTTGCCATCCGCATCATCGTGAAAACAGGGCGCGATATCTTGCGTGAGCAGTGCGGTATCGAGGCTGCCTGTGAGCAGAAAGTTTTCGGCCAATGCAGCAAGATGGGGGGCACCCACACGATCCACACGGCAGCCCGATGCAAACTGCGCAATCAGATTGGTGCTGTAAGCGCTATCAACCGTGTTGGGCGTGGCAAGCAATGTGAAACGCTTGGTAAGCGAACGTTCGGCGGCGACTTTGACCGCAGGCACCGTGCCTACAAAGGGAACAGAATGCTGCGCGCGAAGCTCGGCCAGACACAGGGTCGAAAGGGTGTTGCAGGCAATGACCACCAGCGCGATGGGAAACTCGTTTTCCATATGCGCAATGACCTTACTTGCGCGCGAACAAATATCGGCAGCACTGCGGTTACCATAAGGAAATGCTGCAGTATCGGCAACATAAAGCAGTGCGACTTCAGGCAGGGTAAGGCGCAGGGCGCGCACCACAGATAGGCCGCCAAGCCCCGAATCCAGTACGAGAATGGAGGGCGCAATCACAGGCGTTAGGGCTTTACAAATTTACGGTTATGGCGCGCAGCAAACCCAATTTTGGCAATATCGTAGGCAAGCTCGGCCACGCGGTCGAGATTGCGGTAGATGAACACTACGCCGAGGCGTTCTTCATGCGCAGGGATAGCGCGCATGGCGGTTTTATACACCTGATGCACCGCATCGCGCTCGCTCAGCATGGCGAGCATGTCTTCTTCGCTGAGCTGGCTGAAATCATCGAGCGCATGATCGAACTGCTTGGCGACACGGTCGAGCAGCGATTGCAATCCATCACGGTGAGCGAGGCGTTGCTCGGCCGATAATTTGGCGACGCGCTTGACGGTATTTTTGAGTTTATCGGCTGCATGTTCGCAGGCTGCGCCGACTTTCACTACGCCCAGCACCAAGCGCAGTTCTTCCATCATCGGGGTGTATTTGGAAATCACGCGCATCACTTGCTGATCGATAACAAATTCTAAATCATTGACCGATTTATCGATGCTGCGCGCTTCTTCGGTGAAGTCGCGGCCTTCGGAAAGTTCAAGCTGAATAATTGCAATAAAGCGGTGCAGATGCGATTTAACTGTGGCGAGACTACCAAATAATTTGGCCAGCTCATCATCGAATGGCTGCGAGGCGTGTTCACTGATTTGTATCATGGGCTTGTCCTTCACTAGCTTCACACTATATGCTAAGCGTTACGCTCTGAATAGGGTTTTTACGGGTTGTAAATGCCTAATCAGAAATCAAAATATACTATATACAGGAGATGGGTATGAAAACAGTTCTATCGTTAGTGGCAGCATCGGCAATCTTTACGCTTAGCGCCTGTGGCGACACACCAAAAGACCGCGCTGCAAGTGGCGCTGCGATTGGTGCAGGCGTGGGTGCTGTGAGTGGTGCTCTGGTAGCAGGAAGCCCTGCAGGTGGCGCCGTGGTGGGTGCAGCGATTGGTGCAGGCGCAGGTGCCGCAGCAGGTGCACTAACAACGCCGCAGGATATTAATCTCGGTAAACCGTTCTGGCGCTAGGTGAGTTAGAATTCTTGCGCGGCTGATTGGTTCAGCTGCCTGCGTAATTCTGGTGTCATGCGAATGAGACCTGCCAACGCTGCGGGGCCATCATCGCTGTTTGATGCATCAGCAAGCAGTGTGGGTGCGGTGTCTGTGAGGTAATTCCTGATAATTGCATCGCTACCTTGCGACACCTGACGCACGGTTTCAGGAACGGTGGTAATCGCATCGCTCGAAGCTTCGGATACAGGAGGCGTTGGTGGGACTATCGCTGCATTTACACGTAGGCTTCCCGTGGCCACATCAGAAGCGAGGTTGAGTGCATAATTGCTATCGTTGAATGTGTCTATATTGAGAACATAATTACCCGCAACCGTTGCAGCACTTGCAGGTGTTAAGCCGCCATAGCTGAATGAAAGCACATCAATAAACAACGCATCCTCGCCTGTAATAAAACCATTCCATGTCACATCTGTGAGGCGGTTGAGGCTAGGGACTATTGATCCGACATTGATGTTAGGTAGTGTCGCAATCGCAGCAGTAAGCGCCTTCTTGTTTACGGTGAGTAGGCCGTCTGTAACATCGGCAGGCAGCGTCATATCGTAGTTGTTATCGTTAAATGCGGAGATGCCCAGAGCATAGGTGCCTGCATTGGGGATGGCACCGACGGTGGCACCACCGTAGCTAAAGGTGAGGGTATCGATGAGCGATGCATCCTCGCCTGTGATGAAGCCCGTCCAGTTGACGCCTGTTATACGGTCAGTGGCTGCAACTGTATCACCATA
>JAIXZB010000139.1 GCA_027489915.1 Rickettsiales bacterium
CATGACATATCAAATTACTGATGTCGCTACTCTTAACAACACCCTCAATGCATACAAAATGAATGATTGGCAACAAGGGTATCAACTGGTTTATGATGCACTACTTGAGCCAAGGATTGTGAATACTGTAAATGGCCCAGTCGAAATTATGGTTCCTAAGGAAAGAGTATCCGATGGCACCACACTACGACATGGCAGGTAAAGCCTGCGTCAATCAGTTGGTGTGAGCCTCAGCATCATTGGTGCTATCGTGGTTATTTCGGTTTATACCTCTTAATCTTGTACTAAAAAATACATGCAAATTTTGGCGCTAATATGCGCTATCCACATAACATCCTTACACTAAACCCTGAGAGGCATGGCGCATTCTTATTGTATCGCTTCTAGTAATTGCACACGCTGTAATTGACAGCGCAATTATTACGTAAGGAGATTGTTATGAATAAGGAACAAGTGCAAGGCAAGACCGAGCAACTCAAGGGTGAGCTTAAGAAAACCTGGGGTAAACTTACCGATAATGATATCATGCTGCTTGATGGTAAGCGTGATCAGTTTCTTGGCAAACTGAAAGAACATTATGGGCTTGCAAAAGAAGATGCTGAAACAAAAGTGAAAGCTATCGAAGATGCATGCCGTTGCGATACATCAAGCGCTAAGGTTGCATAACATCGTTATCTAATCACGAAAGTCGCTCGGCATATGTTTTGATGTCGAGCGACTTTTTATGTTATGCAGGGGAATATATGCAGCATTACCGACTATTAGCACTTGTGTTTACGATGGCCATTTCCTCTCCAACGCTTGCTGCGCAGACGCAGAAGAAGGATGATAAGGGCGTCTTTAATGTTGTGTTTGAAAATGATATTTTTGCAGGATCAGACAGCGATTACACCAATGGCGTGAGATTCGCGTGGATTTCTTCGGAAGAAAATATGCCGCGCTGGACGCAGTCGGTGGCCAATGCATTGCCCATGGCAAGTGGCGGAAATAAACGCATAAGCATAGCCGCTGGGCAAAGTATGTTTGCGCCGGAAGATCTATCGCGCCGTGATATCGTTGCGGGTGATCAACCTTACGCAGGATGGTTGTATGGTTCGGTGGGGATGATTTCCGATACGGATAAGACGCTTGATAATGTGATGCTTACACTGGGTGTGGTCGGGCCATTATCGTTTGCTGAGCCTACGCAGAAATTTGTGCATCATGTGGTAGATAGCCCGCAGCCCAATGGCTGGGGCAATCAGTTGAAAAATGAACCTGGTATCATGCTCACCTATGAGCGCAAATGGCGTAATTTCTTTCAGATCTCACCTTATGGACTGGGTGCGGATGTAACGCCCCAGTTGGGCGCAAACCTTGGTAATATAAATACAAGCGCCGCAGCAGGTGCAACGTTTCGCCTAGGCTATGATCTGCCTTCCGATTATGGCCCGCCGCGTATTCGCCCAAGCCTTCCTGGGTCGGATTTTTTTGCCCCATCGGAAGCATTAGGAGCCTACCTTTTCACCACGATTGAACAGCGCGCAGTGGCGCGTAATATTTTCCTTGATGGCAATACGTTTGCCGATAGCCCGAGCGTTGATAAGAAACATTTTGTCTCGAGCATTCAGGTAGGAGGTGCGCTTACATACGGCGAGACGCGGCTGTCATACACGCAGGTGTTTATGACAGAAGAATATGACACGCAGAAGCATCCCTCGGTATTCGGCGCGCTTACGCTTTCGCACAGGTTTTAATGCTAAAGGTAAAATCACGCAATACTTATGGGTTCTTTATAACTGGTGTTGCAAATCCTACAGTAAATTTGCATGCGATTCTCTACGGTGATTTTCATGATTCAACTGGAAGGAAATGTTATGAAATATATGAAAAGAACAACCGCTCTACTCGCACTGTCACTGTTGGCTGCTTGCGGAGAGAGTACAACCGATAGAGCGCTAAGCGGTGGTGCTATTGGTGCGGGTGTCGGCGCAGTTACTGGTGCTGTAGTAGGTGGAAGCCCTGTGACGGGCGCAGTAGTTGGCGGTGCAGTGGGCGCAGCTGCAGGTGGCTTGACCAAGAAAAATGATGTAGATTTAGGTAAACCTGTATGGCGCTAAATCATAAGATGCTATGCACAGTTATGGCTGTAGCCGTATTGTCATCTTCACCCGTATGGGCGAGTGACAGCGTACTTGAAGTGTATCAACAGGGAAACATCTCCTACATCACGGGCGGTATAGGTCAGGATGAGAGCGATGCGCTGAAAGCAGCAGAGAAGGACTATAACCTTCGTATTCTGAATACGGATAGAACTGGACATTATTCGGGTGATACCCGTGTAGTTATCAGTGATACGAAGAAAAATACCCTACTCGATGCGACAAGTGGCCCCATTTTCTATGCGAATCTTCCTAAGGGACGTTACATAGTGGAAGGATTTGATGAGGGTTTAAGCAAGAAGCAGACTGTTGTTATCACAGGCGCAAAATCTTCGCGCGTGCATTTTGTGTGGCCACAAGATGTAGAAGAATCAATCAATTATTAATAGGAGATAGTATGCTTAACTATGTGATTACGTTTTTTATTCTTGCCATATGTGCTGCAGTATTAGGCTTTGGCGGGCTAGCTGCAGATTTTGCAGGCATTGCAAAATTCTTGGCAGGCATATTTGTGCTGCTGTTTGTGGCAAGCCTTATTTACAGCATGATTACGGGCAAGAGGGCGAATACGCCATTATAGACATGTTCTAGCGATGGAATACAAAAGCTGGGTGGAGATATTCCATCCAGCTTTTTTTATGCACGCATTCTGCGCTCTATTGCTAGATAGAGAAATGGTGCAATCATCGCCAAGATAATAGCGGTAATAGCGATTACAGGCATGCCTATCAACGCACCTTTTGTATCGCTCGATAACATATAGGTGGAATACCCAGCGCCAAGCGAGGTGGCGAGGTGGGTGACTGTGGATTGAAGCGATAAGAATGCCCCTCTCAGTTGCGGTGCCGGAACTTTAGAGGTGAGGGTTTGGCTGGCAACACCACGCCCTGTCATTGATACCATAAACACAACGAATATGAGGGTTATGGGGACTATTACTGGTATCATGATAAATCCTGCTACGAGCACTAGCACATACAGCAAGGTGAAAAGCCACATGGTGCGCATGGAAGACCATGTATCGATAAGCCTTCCTGAAAGACGCATGCCAAAAAAGCTGGTTATGCCGCCTACCAAATATAGCACGCCAATATACTCGCGCTCTATACCCAGATTGAATTGCAGATAGGCAGAGATATTGGGAATAATCATAAAGCCAGACATCATGATGATGCCTGTCATGAAAAACGAATAAAGTGTGATGCGTTGGCTTAGTAGTAGGCGAATATCCTGAATGATGGCATGCGCTGAAGTATCTGAATTTTTAGGAGGGTAGGCGGGAAGTGATCGCAGAGCAAAAACCCACACCACAACCCCAAGCATGGCCGTGGAAATAAATGGCGCATGCCAACTGAATTGGCGGGAAAGCTCTAACCCCATGGGCACACCAAATACAGAAGCAAGTGCAAACCCGCCCATCACCTTACCCATGGCGCTACCGCGTTTTTCGGGAGGGATGCAATCGGCGATGAGTGCGATACCTGCGGCAGTAAGTGGGCCGCCAAAGGCACCCGCTAAAATACGAGCGACAATCATGCTCGCTTCACTCCACACGATTGCACCTAATGCGGTGGCAAGAATAAGCCCAGCAAGGCAAAATAAAATAGCGCTACGTCTGCGGAATCTATCGATAAAAAATGCGGCAACAATACCAAAGAATGCGGCGGAAAGCGTG
The DNA here is from genome assembly GCA_027489915.1 of Rickettsiales bacterium. Taxonomy (GTDB): domain Bacteria; phylum Pseudomonadota; class Alphaproteobacteria; order Rickettsiales; family UBA3002; genus JAIXZB01. Next base: position 3,817 of record JAIXZB010000139.1, read on the forward strand.
TAGCTTCCGGCAATGATACCAATTGAATCCATGGGAATGGCGAGAGCGCTTGCGAAATCAGGCCCAAGGGGCATGACCATCATGAAATCGCAGACATTGATGAATTGAATCAATGCCGCAATGAGAATGACGCGGCTTTCGGAAATGGATGAGGGTTGGGACATGCGGGACTTTCGTTAGATGCCTATGAGTGTTTAGACGCATGCGTTGTCGCTTTTTGTAGGGCATGTGCAACGTTTGCAATCTGTACTCGAAGTTCAGGTACGGCAGTGGCTTCGAGCTGAGCGCCGACGAGAAGAGGGCCGATAGCGTATATAGTGGGGGCATTGTTGATGCTTACACGGCCAGCAGCATCATAGGCGTGTAGACCAAACCCTGTATGATGCGGGGTGATGATGCCTTCTTCAAACAGACCCGCAAGCAGGGGAGAAGTGGCAACACTGTAACGCGGCCCTCGGCAATCAAAGATAGTGCTGGCTGCAATGGCTTCACCATCGGATAAAATAACCTGATGGGGAAGCACAGAACGCACAGAAGCACTGTGAACGATGAAACGCTTTTTGTTCAGCCCTTCCTCAAGCACAGGAAGAAGCGAGGATGCCATGCGGTGACGCGCGCGGTTCCAGTGCGAAAATCCATGACGCATGAAGCGCAATTGTGCATCGACACTCAAAGATTGCCATAACTGGGTAGTATGTGGACGTACTGCATCCATACAGGATTGCCAGCTATGGCCTTCCTGAGTGGAGGTAGTAATAAACTTACGCAGAGCGCGCATACGCAGTGATAGCTTAGTATCAGCGAGTAGGGCAGGAGCGAAGTAGGGTGGTGTTTGCAAAGGATGTTCGGCATGTGCCGCAGGAAATATTCCGTGCCGTGAAAGTACGATAATCGGGCAAGAAACCTTGCGCTTCAGAAGGCTGATGAGTGTATCCACTGCTGTGAGTCCACTACCGATAATGATGATAGGATCGCTTGCTTCGCGCATTGCGATGGCATCGAAATTACACGCCCATGGTTTACCGAAATACGATGGGTGCGAAGTGACATCATGGGCGAAGCCGTTGCCTGTTGCGAGCACGAGCTGTTTGGCTTCTATGGCATGTCCTTGAGTGAAACCAATCTGGTAGCCGTTACGATGCTTGCTGATATACTTGGCAGATTTTGCAATAAGGGATGCATGCGCAAGCCCTGCGGCGCTGATATGGGTGAGGTAATCGCCATATAGGGCGCGGGGTACAAAACCATCTTCCTTAATGGCGGAATCGATGCCATAACGCTGCGCATTTTCTTTGCCTTCAGCGCTGTGAAGCCATGCATAAAAACCCTCAGGGTCACCATCCACCGCACCCATTTTAATGGCGGGAACATTGAGCAGATGTTCGCTCCAGCGTGTGCTGTAGGCTGCGCCGCGAGGAAGGCGGGATGCAGGGTCGATGAGCGCAACGGAACGTGAGCTGGTGGCAAGGGCAGTAGCAAGCATCGCCCCAGAAAATCCTGCGCCGATGATGGCAATATCGAACTTCTGCGCCACGTTAAATTGTTCCACCCATCTGTGAGTCGTTCGCGTCAATTTCGTTGCGGCGGCTCTCTGGAATGCGCGATTTCATGATGAGGTAGATTTTTTCAAGCTGGCTACTTGCTTCGCGCTCAAGCAGAAAAGGGAAGATGCCATGAATAACCACTACAATACCGCTGTAGAGTAGACGAAACATCATTTTGGTGGTGAACCATAAATGCTCGGTGTAGGTTTCTCCTGCTGAGTGCGGATGTTCGGTGAAGGCTTTTTCGACACTATCGCGTAGTTCGATGGCTCTGCGTTTATGTTCATCGCGTGTTACCCATGCTATCAGGCGCTCCCACCAGAGTTTGGCGCGCGATAGGGTGTTGGGTGTTGTATCCTGTGATTGCATCTGTGCCCTTGGTTGTAACTCTAGCGCATAAGTAGAGATTTTAGGGCCATTTTGCAAGCCCTGTCACAACAGAAAAAACCGCCTGCTTCCGTGTCGGGAAACAGGCGGTGATAGATGCAAAGCAAAGCGGAGTAATCGAAAGCATGTATAGCCAAGTAAAACTGTCTGGCAGGTGAAGGGCAGATTAATTTATGATAATGATGGCCGCGCGATTGACTTGAAAAGTAGTGGCGTTATGAATGGCGCAGAATAGTTGTTGTAGAGGGGTGTATGTCGCAATCCATGTATCAAGGGTACAGTGTTCCAGCGGAGCTACGTTCTTCGCCCACCATGAGTGCTGCGAATTACGGTAAGAAAGTAGCAGCCACTGGGCGCGATGTGACGTTCCTTACGGTGGGTGATTTATATGTAAAGCCCACACAGCAAGAGCTTGATGGCTGGGTAGCGCAGCTTGAAGCGGATGCAAAAGCACAGCCCGATGCCCCTTATTTGAAAGCAGTGGCAACCAAGGACACGTACAAATATGCTGATACGATGGGGGCTATAGGGCTGCGCGCAGCGATTGCGCATTGCTTCATGCGCGATACGGGCATTGAGGGCGTGAAAGAAACAGAAGTTGCCGTGGGCACGGGCGCGAAAGGCGCATTGAATGGCGTGTGTTCGGTGCTGCGCGCGGGCGATAAAGCGATTCTCGCAAGCCCTGGCTGGCCTACTAACTTCGATATGTTCCCTGCTGGTGTGCAGATTATTGAGGTGGATACACAGGGCAGGGGAATCATTGCACCTGAATCATTGCGCGAAGTGTTGAGCGCGCACGCAGATGCGAAAGCGATTCTTATCAATGCGCCAAGTAACCCAACCGGTGCAAATTACACTGCAGAAGAACGGGTGCAGGTGATGGAGATTCTGCGAGATATGATGGGCGCAAAAGACTTTCTGATTATCCTCGATGACCCTTACGGCAAGCTGGTATTTGATGGCCAGACATTGCTGCGCGGGGAAGCGGAAAAAGCATTGTTTGTCGCTGGAAAAATCGCTGTGCTGCGCTCGATGTCGAAAGAATATGGCTTAGCAGGTGCGCGTATTGGTTATGCGGTGAGCAAACATGCCAGTGTGATTGAAACGGTGAAGCGCTGGAACGAGAGCAAAGGCGGCGGAGTAAGTGGCCCCGAGCAAACCGTTGCCCATGCAGCACTGCTTTACGGCGATGCGTTTATTGCCCGCACAGTAGAAGATTTACGCAGCAAACGTGCCCTCATGATGCAAACGATTGCAGCGCTGAAATATGCCACCATGGAAGAGCCACGCGGCACCATTTATGCGTGGGTGAATTTCAAGGCGCTACAAGGGCAGGTGATTCCCGCAGGCCACACGGTAAGTGGTGAGGCACTAACTATTACCACGCCAGCTGATGTGATGATGTATCTGGTGGAAGTGGCTGGCGTGCAGGGTGTGGGTGGTGCACCGTTTTATGCGCCAGGTTCACCTCTAGCTGCTCAGGATTGGCATGTGCGCATTACTTTTTGCGGGGATATGGCTGAGCTTGAACGCGCATGTGCAAAACTACAACGCGCAGAAGCGGTGCTTACAGGAAATACTGCTGCAGCTTAAGCGGTTTTGAGTGCGTTGATATCGCTACGGCGTAGCTTGAGGTAAATCAGCACGGGTGCTGAAATATACACCGAAGAATAGGTGCCAACCACACAGCCAAACAGCATGGCAGCGCTGAAGCCAAACAACACATCGCCACCAAACCAGATGAGGCCAAGCAGAGCGGCGATCACGGTGCCGACAGTCATGAAGGTGCGCGCTAAAGTTTCGTTCACACTGAGATTGATGACGTCGGAAGTCGCCATTTTTTTGTATTTACGCAAATTCTCGCGGATGCGGTCGTAAATTACCACGGAATCGTTGATGGAGTAACCGACAATCGTAAGCACGGCTGCAACCGAGGTGAGGTTAAATTCGATTTGTGTGACAGAGAAAAAGCCAACGGTAAGAATCGCATCGTGTATCAGGGCAAGAATACCGCCCACGCCATATTGCCATTCGAAACGGAACCAGAGATAGACCAGAATGGCAAGCAAAGAGAAACACAAAGCCAGAGCACTGCCAACGACCAGTTCGCGCCCTACCTGCGGGCCTACATAATCTACACGCTGAAACTCAAGTGGCGCTCCGTAGCCCGTTTCTAGTACCTCGCGCACTTTGGTAACGATTTTTGCCTGATCTGCATCTTTTTTAGCGCCGATGCGAATCATCACCACATCGCCTTTTCCAACGCTTTGCAGCATTGGATCACCAAACATTGGATCGTTCAGCAAGTCACGCATTTTACCAATATCTGCGGTTTGCTCTGCCTTGGCTTCAACCACAATACCACCCGCAAAATCGATACCGAAATTGAGGCCGCGTGTGGAGAGAGAGGCAATGGTGATGGCCACGCCAAGACCTGTAACAATAAAGCCAATCCAGCGTTTTCCGATAAAATCGAACTTGGGTGGAGTGCGAAATAGCTGGAGTGGAAAATGCATATATTACTCGTGAGAATCTGATTTGCTGTCGCTTCCAGGGATCCAACCTGTTTCGTGTGTTGGCTGATGCTTGGTTTTCATCAGCGAAACGACAATGGAAACGGTTATTAAAAGTACCGTGACCAAAAGCGATAGCTCGGTTGAGATGATTTTTTCAGCGTAGTAATGGTTCACAATCATTTTCACGCCGATGAAGCAGAGAATAAGTGAAAGACCGTATTTGAGGTAGTGGAAACGGTGAATGATTGCTGCCAGTGCGAAATACAAAGCGCGCAGACCCAATATAGCAAAGATATTGGAGGTGAGGACTATGAAGGGATCGGTGGTAATCGCAAAAATAGCAGGTATGGAATCGACCGCAAACACTACATCGGTGATTTCTATGAGGATGAGCACAAGAAATAACGGTGTCATCATCCGCACACCATTTTCGCGCACGAAGAAATTCTGGCCACGGTAATCATCCGTTACCTTGAAACGCTTGCGCATGAAGGCTAGTACACGGTTATTGGCAAGGTCTGGCTCGCTATCGGCAGCGATGAGCATTTTGATGCCAGTGATGAGCAAAAACGCACCGAACAGATACAGTACATCGGAATAGGCTTTAATGACCGCAGCGCCAGCAAAAATCATGATGGCGCGGAAGAAAATTGCGCCCAATATGCCCCAGAAAAGTACGCGGTGCTGGTATTTAGGCGGCACAGAGAAATGGGTGAAGATAAGTACGAATACGAAGATATTGTCTAAGCTCAGGGTTTTTTCGATGAGATAACCCATGAAGAATTCATAGCCCGAGTCTTTACCCAACGTAAAAAATATCCAGCCGCCAAATAGCAGGGAGATAACAAAGTAAAATAAGCTAAGCAGCAACGCTTCGTGCACTTTGATTTCGCGGGTTTTTTTGTGAAGCACGCCAAGATCGAACGCCATGAGTGCAATGACAATGACGGCGAATACCGCCCACATCCAAAGTGGGTGATCCATTAGTAACTCCTATGTGACGCGCTAGACATCTTTGCTGTAATAGATTTTTTCATCGAGGGTATTTTCGGTGCGGTCTACAATCATGGTAATGGCACAATCCCCTGTTATATTGATAGTGGTACGCAACATATCAAGTACCCTATCAACGCCGAGCAGCAGGCCGATGCCTTCGATTGGCAGCCCTACCGAATGCAGCACCATGCCCATAAAAATAATGGAGCCACTTGGGATGCCCGCAGCACCAATAGAGCCAAGTGTACAGGTGAGTAGCAATACAGCGTAATCATGCAGTTCTAAATGAACGCCAAAGAATTGGGCGAAGAACAATGTGCAGATAGCAAGATAAATCGCGGTGCCATCCATGTTGATGCTGGCGCCAAGAGGCAGCAGGAAATTGGCGCTTTGCTCGGATACGCCAAGCTTGGTCTGCACTTCGCGCATGGCGGTGGTGAGGGTAGCTTTGGAGCTGGAGGTTGAAAATGCCATGAGCTGTGTGGTGGCAAGCTTGCGGTAAAATGGAATGGGGTTCATGCGGGCAAACACCATGATGAACACGCCGAAAATGAAATATTGAATGACGCAGGCAGTCACAACTGCAATGACCAGCCATAGCAGTACTTCGAGTATTTCCACGCCCTGCGTGCCAGTGCTCCACGCCATGAATCCAAACACAGCAAGCGGTGCGAGGCGCACGATATACTCAATCAGGCGGAAAACAACGGCGGTGAAATCGTGAATGACTTCGCGCGCGCGAGCACCTTTATCGCCCATCGCAACCAAGGTGCCGCCAAAGATGATGGAGAATACGACAACTTGAAGCAAATGCCCCGATGCCATAGCGCCAATGGCATTATCAGGAATAAGCTGCATAAGGAATTGACCGATGGTCATAGCGGGCATTTCAGCTACGGGGCTTGCACCTGCAAAATCCTCGATTTTAATGTGAAGCCCAACACCTGGCTGAAATATAAGACCTGCGGCAATACCAAGACACACGGCAAAAATGGCCGTTGCTAAATACGATAATACGCCTTTAAGCCCAACGCGGCGGAAATCTTTAGGATTTCCCATGCTGGTCATACCCGACACAAGCGCAAGGAAGATGAGGGGAGCGACCACCATTTTGATGAGATTTATAAAAATAGTGCCGAGAAATTTGAAAACGGCAGCATCTTCGCCCAGTGTCAGGCCAGTGATGATACCCAATAGTAAGCCAAGCAACACTTGTTGCCACATCTTTAATCCAAAAACCTTGAATTCAGAGGTCGGAGCACCGGCCATCAGTTACCTCGTTGCTGTCAACTGTGTCTTTTTTTATACTGAATGCGCATTTCGGAGGATTTGCACGAAATTCAGCGAGCGCACCATACGAAGCGTTCCATGCTTTGGCTAGTAGAATTTTAAGGGATTTAGCATTGTGATGCGCAGAGAGTCTATGTTGCGCTGCGATATGAGCCTTGTTTTTGAGGAATACCTTTATTGTTTGTAAGGATTCGCCGCTTGTAATGCTGGCATATACCCTTAGATTTGGTTGGTAAAAGAGGAAGAACCTGTGAAACGAATACTTATACCAACCATTGCGGTAATTGTCTGTGGCGTGGGCCTGTGGATATGGTCGCCATGGCAATCAAAAACGCCAGAAATGCAAGCATCAAGACCTGTAGCGGTTGAGGTGGCGACAGTTGTGGCGGAACCATTGGATGTATCGATTGAAAGTGTGGGAACGCTGATTGCTAATGAATCCGTAACGCTACGCCCCGAAATAGCAGGCCGCGTAACAGAGATTGCCTTTGTCGAGGGCAGTTTACTAAAAAAAGGCGATGTGCTGTTTCGTATTGATGACAGAATGGCGGCTGCTGAAGTGAAGCAGGCAGAAGCGAATTTGAAACTTGCGAACCTTGAATACAACCGTTTTTCAAAACTTGCTAAAAGTGGTGCTGCTACACGCAGGCTGTTTGATCAATCGCAAGCAAGCCTTGGGGTGGCGCAGGCGAATCTGGATTTGGCACGTGCGAAGCTTGATTATTCTACTATACGTGCACCATTTGATGGGCTGGTTGGGCTGCGCAAAGTGAGCCCCGGAGATTATGTGAACCTGGGCCAAGAGCTTGCAAGTTTTGTGAGTTATGACCCGATGAAGGTGGATTTTACCATTCCTGAAACCCGTGCAGGGGCGCTGAAAATTGGGCAAACGATAGAGATGAGCGTGGAAGCATTGCCGGGCAAAGTGTTTGCAGGCGAGGTCTATGCACTTGAGCCACAGGTGGATGTAAGTGGCCGTGCAGTGGCGCTACGAGCAAGGGTGGATAACCCCGATAGTATTTTGAAGCCCGGGTATTTTGCCCGCGTAACTCTTGCGCTCGAGAAAAAGCAGGATGCATTGATTGTACCTGAAGGTGCCATTGTGCCTCGTGGAAGCGTGACATATGTGTATCTGGTGCGCGGTGATAACACGGTGACAATGCTGCCCGTGAGCGTTGGCCAACGCGCAAGCGGTGGCCGTGTTGAGGTGACGCAGGGCTTAAACGCTGGAGATATCGTAGTGGTATCAGGCCAGATAAAGTTACGTGAAGGCGCAGCGGTGAAGATTGTTGAGCAGGTGCCCGTACCAGATGCGGCAGATACAGAGAAAAACTAGCATGCGCTTTTCGGAAACCTGCATTACCCACCCTGTATTCACGATTGTGATGAACCTAATCATCGTGTTGCTGGGGGTGGTAAGCTATGACCGCCTGAGTGTGCGCGAATACCCGAATATTGATGTGCCTGTGGTGACGGTGCAAACCAGTTACATCGGTGCTTCGGCGCGGATTATTGAAACGCAGGTAACCAAACCACTCGAAGATTCGCTCTCGGGCATTGAGGGGATTGATTTTATCAAATCCATCAGCCGTTCAGAAAGCAGCCAGATTACGGTGCAGTTTCGCTTGAGCCGTGATTCGGACGCGGCGGCATCGGATGTGCGCGACAGGGTTTCGCGCGCGCGCAGCTTGCTGCCAGATGAAATCGAAGAACCTATCGTTGCAAAAGTGGAAGCGGATGCACAGCCCATTATGTGGATTTCAGTCAATAGCGACGTGCATTCGCCCCTCGAAGTATCGGAAATTGCGGATACGCTGGTGCAGGATAGACTGCAAACCTTGCCTGGCATTGCGCAGATAAACTTGTTCGCTGCTCGGCGTTACAGTATGCGCATTAACATTGACCGCGAGAAACTGGCAGGTTTTGGGCTCACCACCGAAGAAGTGGAAGCCGCCCTGCGCGAGCAGAATGTGGAAATCCCTGCAGGACGCATTGAATCGCTCAAGCGCGAATTTACGGTACTGACGCAAACCGACCTGAACACACCTGAGGAATTCCGCGAGATTATCCTGCGTGCTTCGGATAATGGGTATCTGGTGCGGCTTAAGGATGTCGCCAATGTGGATTATGGGGCAGAGGAAGAACGTCAATTTTCGCGTTTCAATAATAAAAATTCAGTAGCGCTTGGCGTGGTGCGCCAGTCGATTGCCAACCCACTCGAAATTGCTTCCGAAATACGCAAGGTACTTCCTGCTATTCAGACCAAACTTCCGCAGGGTATGAAGGTGGAAGTAACGTTCGATTCCTCTTTGTTCATAGATCAGTCTATTACCAATGTGTTCCATACGATTATCGAAGCAACGGTGCTGGTGGCGCTTACCATATTTTTATTTCTGCGCTCACCGCGTGCAACGATTATTCCGCTGGTGGCGATACCTGTATCGCTGATTGGTGCATTTTTTCTTATGTATGTAATGAATTTCAGCGTCAATACGCTCACCTTGCTTGCGATGGTGCTGGCGATAGGCTTAGTGGTGGATGATGCGATTGTGGTACTGGAAAATATCTACCGCCATATCGAGGAGGGGATGGACCCCATCCATGCATCCGCCAAAGGCATGCGCGAGATTGGCTTTGCCGTGGTGGCGATGACGCTGACACTGGTTGCAGTGTTTCTGCCGCTGTCTTTTACATCAGGCCGCACGGGGCAGTTATTTATTGAGTTTGCACTTACACTGGCAGGAGCGGTGGTGGTTTCGGGCTTTGTGGCGCTCACCCTTTCGCCCATGATGTGTTCGCGCCTGCTGAAAGCACATCGCACAGAGCCTGTATGGTCGCAGCGTATTGAGCGCTTTATAACCAAGATTGAGCATGGCTACGCAATCAGATTGCGCAGCTTGATTGACAAGCGGGGCATGGTGCTTGCCGTTGCCTTTGGTATTTTTGCACTGACTACGGTGTTTTTCTTTACCCTGAAATCCGAGTTATCGCCTAGAGAGGATAGGGGCGTGGTGTTTGCAATTGCTGTTGCGCCTGAGGGATCGACCATCGCCTATATGGATCAGTATGTGCGGCAGATGGAAAAAATACTGCAGGCAACACCTGAAGCGAAGTGGAATTTCGTAGCCGTGGGGTTCCCGTTTGTAACGCAGACATTTTCGGTGCTGGGGTTAGAGCCATGGGAAGATCGCAGCCGCTCCTCGCTGGATATCATTGCCGAATTGCAGCCCAAGCTTGCTGGAATTCCAGGCACGCTCAATTATGCCATCAATCCAGCCTCGCTTGGCCAGCAATCGCGCTCGCAGCCTGTGGAGTTTATTATTCAAACAAGCGATACCTACGAGGAACTGGATACGCTGACCAATCAGGTGCTGGACAAAATGCGCGAAAATGTAGGGTTTGTTGCACCCGATACAGATTTGAAACTCAATAAGCCTGAACTGCGTGTGAGTGTGGACCGTGAGAAAGCCGCAAGCCTTGGTGTGGAGGTGCAGGCGATTGGCCGCACGCTGGAATCTATGCTCGGCGGGCGCAAAGTAACCCGCTTCAAGCGCGGCTCGGAACAGTATGATGTACTGGTGAAAATCGCCGATGATGAGCGCCAGACGCCAAGTGTGCTGAAGGGGATTTATGTGAAATCAGCACGTGGCGATATGGTACCACTTTCGAACCTTGTGACGCTTGAAGAAGGCGTTGCCCCGCGCGAACTGAACCATTTTAATAAACTGCGTGCGGTAACGATTACGGCGAATTTAGCACCGAACTTCACGCTGGGTGAAGCGCTTGCATTCATGCAAGAAACGGTAAAAGAATTGCGCCCCGATGCACAGCAGGATTTCGGCGGGCAATCGCGCGAGTTCAAGGAATCGAGCGCGCAGCTAGGCTTTATTTTCCTGCTTGCACTTGCCTTTATTTATCTGGTGCTGGCCGCACAGTTTGAAAGCTTCCGCGACCCGTTTGTGATTCTGCTCTCAGTGCCACTGGCTATTGCAGGCGCACTTGGCACCATGCATGCGACAGGCGGCACGCTAAATGTGTATTCGCAAATCGGCCTGATTGCACTGATGGGGCTGATTGCTAAGCACGGGATTATGATGGTGGAATTCGCCAACCAACTGCAAGCCCGTGGCCGCAATCCGCTGGAGGCGATTGTAGAATCCTCGAGCATCCGCATGCGACCCATTCTTATGACCACCGCAGCAACCGTGCTTGGCGCGCTACCCCTTGCACTCGCAGGCGGTGCAGGCGCCGAGTCGCGCAGCGCGATTGGGTGGGTGATTGTAGGCGGGATGACTGTGGGAACACTGTTTACGTTGTTTATTCTGCCCACATTTTATCTGCTGATTTCAAGGCAGCATAGGCAGGTGGTGATTGATGAGAGCAAGCTTGCCTAGGCTGGGTGTAGTAACGTGTACTACATCATCCACATGATAGCGCAGTAGCGCGCCGTTTTAGCGATGCCTACGATGAGGATGAAGGGCAGAAAGCGGGTGCGTAATACGCCTGCAATCATGGTGAGGGGGTCACCAATAATAGGCACCCACGAGAGCAGTAGCGACCATTTTCCCCAGCGCACAAACCAGCCTTCGGCTTTGTGGAGCGTTTTTTGTGAAATGGGAAACCAGCGCCTGTTTCCATACCGTGCGATACTGCGGCCCAGCCACCAGTTTAGAACGGAGCCGCAGGTGTTGCCGATACTAGCGGCGGTGAGTAACAGGATATCGGGGTAATTATTGGCTTTTAGCAGTGCAATGAACAGTAATTCCGACTGAAAGGGAAAGAACGAGGCAGCAAGGAAAGCAGACGCGAATAAACCAAGAATCTCCATTACGCCTGCCTATGAAGATAAACTCACACGGGTGCCGCAGTGCTGCGACACCCGTGTGGTTATGGGTTACTTATCGCCAAACAGTTTAGCAAATGCACGTTTTTTGCGGTTTTTCCATTCGCCGCGGTGGTAGGCGTCGCTGCAGAGCAGGGGAAGGACGCTGCCTGCTTCGGCGAATACCATTTGCTCATGCACGGTTTCGACTTTGCCCCAGCTTGCAGCTTCTTTGAGGGTGCTGGAGGAACACGCCCCATCGCGTACATCGGCGATGGTGATTTGGATGGCGTATTTGTGCATTTCCACATCTTCGTGGCCAAGAATTTCGGCACACACAACGGTATCTTGCGTGAAGTTTTTGGGCACGCCGCCGCCAATCATGAGAAGACCCGTGGTGCCTGCTTTGATTTTGATATCGGTGAGTTCGCGGAAATCAGCAATGGAATCGATGCTCATGTATTTGCCTGGGTTTTTCACCTGATGCACGACCAAGCCAAAGCCTGCCGAAGAATCGGTGAAGGCAGGGCAGAAAATCGGTACATCGTTTTCATACGCAAGCTGGATGAGTGAGTCTTTCTTTTTGGCGTTGCCAGCAGCCAGCCACTTGCCCATTTCCTTGATGAATTCACGCGAAGAATAGGGGCGCGGCTCCAGACCATTGGCGATTTTCTCGATGGTGTAATCGCAGGCTTGCAGCTCTTCTTCATCGATATAGGTATCGTAGATACGGTCGATATAGTTATCGCGCAGGAAGTTATCGTCGATGTCTTTGCTGCCTTGATAATGCTTGAAGCCCAAAGCCTCGAAGAAATCCATATCCACAACGGTTGCGCCTGTTGCCACAATCGCATCGACCATGCCAAAGCGGATGAGATCGGCATAAAGCTTCATGCAACCGCCTGCAGAGGTGGAGCCCGCAACGGTGAGGATGACTGAGCAGTTTTTATCGGCGAGCATCATGTTGTAGATGTCGGATGCACGGGCTAAATCGCGCGAAGTGAAAGACATATCGCGCATCGAGTCGATAATGGGGCGCGCATCGAAACTGGTGAAATCGATGTGTTTCACTTCTTTGGATAGCAACTCGGCTTTTTGGTTTGAGCGTGGTTTGGCTTGTGCGGTCATGGTGTTCTCCTTCATTCATAAGCGATATGCCCCCGTGATAACCACGGGGGCTTAAAGTGCAAGTGTTTCCTTGTGATTACGCGACGATTTTGAGCGCCGGAATGCGTATTTCCTCGGGGTACATGGTGAGGATAGGCTCATCTTTCACCACCACGATGCTTTTGGCGAGCGAAAACCCGTTGAAGCGTGTGGCCATGGTGCGGCCATACGCGCCAAGCTGACCCACTTCGAAATAATCGCCCTCGGCCACATCTTCAGGCAGGAAGAAGGGACCTTTCATAGTATCGAGCGAATCGCAGGTAGGGCCATAAAATGCAAACGGCGACAGGCGTGCAGATGCATTTTCCCGCAATAGACGCGTGGGGAAAATGAAGTTGGGCACACCCGCATCGAACAGGCTGCCGTAAGTGCCATCGTTGATGTAGAGATGATCGCCCTTGCGCATTTCGACACGCACCACGGTGGAGCCAGATTCGGCCACCAACGCGCGCCCTGGTTCGGCAATCAGCAGACATTTATGTTCGGCCAGAATACCCGCAACCGATTCATGGATAGCATCGAAATATAAATCCATCGCTGGGGGCACCATGCCAGGATAGACAGAGGGGAACCCACCGCCTACATCGAGCACGTCAATCGACACGCCTGATTCATCTATTACCTGCTTGGCAAGGCCAATGGCAATGCGGTGTGCATCGGGGTGCATGGATTGTGAGCCGACATGGAAGCAAATGCCAAGCTCGCTGGTGTGCTTGCGCACATGGCGAATAAGTTCTGCAGCTTTATCGAGCGCGATACCGAATTTGCCAGACAACCCAATTTCTGCAAACGCATTGGGAATAGCCAAGCGCACATACAGGCTTAAATCGCGGGCATTGCCAGTTTCTTCTAGGATTTTGGCAAGTTCTTCCTCGCAGTCGAGCGAGAAATGGCGCACGCCATAAGTGTGATACGCCTCGCGGATGGCATTGCGCGATTTCACCGTATGCATAAAATAGAGCTGTGCTTGTGGGAACAAGCCACGCACCAGCGACACTTCATGCAAACTAGCTACATCGAAATGGCGGATGCCAGAAGCCCATAAATCCTTGAGCACATGCTCTTCAGGATTGGTTTTAACGGCGTAAAGCACGCGCCCTTGAAACTGATTCATGAACACAGAAACAGCGCGCTTGAGTGCGTGCGGACGATAGATTACGAGTGGATTTTCAGGCCGAACTGCAGTTACAGCAGCGGCAGTCGATATGTAGCTTCGCATGTCATAAACCCTCATTAGTACGTTAATCAACGCACCAACAAATCTTGCGACGGATTTATGACAGCAGTGCCAAGGTCACCTTGCTGGATCGGTTTTGCATAAACCTACCCCTCTAGGGATCTCTACACGCCATGGGATTTGCGGTAAATCCAATTATACATGGTTTTCAAAAATGTAAATGATTTTTTTGTCCTCACCCTCTCTGTGGATATTCAGCGGGTTAGGGTGATGCGCTCGGGCTACAGACGAGGCTGTAACACAAACGTAATATTTCTCAGGTAAATTGTTAATAATTGGGCAGTAAAATTGAGAAATAAGAGAAGTGGTAGGGAAATGGATCAAAGGCTCGATCAAACCTTAAGACAAGCGCGTGCGGCTATTAATTTGCTGGTGCAAGACCCTGCGGAGCGAAGAGCGCTTTATGGTCACGCGGTGGCGATGGTAACCGCAGAAAGTAGTGCAGGATTACATCTGCGCAGACCAGGAAGTGGATTTATTGGCCCTTTTCAGATGAATAAGCAGCATGCGTTGGCTATCCGTAATCAAGACGAAGGAGTGCAGTTAAATCAAATATTGCGTGCACAGGAGCGCTTGCCTCCCGAGCAGCGTAGCCCAGATGCACAGTTATTGCTAAATGCAGGTGCTACACGGGGACCATGGATGGTAAATGGTCGCGATATGCATCAGGATCAAGGTGTACTCGGCGGAGTAAGCACCGTAATTGCAGCGCGGGTTGCATCACGTGCGGCGGAAACGCCGATTACAGATTTATCCGCGTCACAAGTGTGGGTACAGCACAAATTGGGCTGGTATGGTGGCGCGGCGATTGTACGCGCTGCGGAGAATAACCCTACTATGCGTGTGGGTGATGTGCGCATTCCAGAAGCGGAGAATCAGGCCATCAACCCTAGGCATATTCGCAGTAATTTTGGCACGGGACCCAATACTTCAGTTGCGAGTATTATGGCACGTACTGATGCTAAGTTTGAAGCAAGGGTAGATGACCCTGGTGTTATAGGCAGACTTTCTCGTGAAAACAGGGCGTTATTTGCGGAGGCAACAGGCATTAGCCCTGAGCGGGTTGAGCAAGCAGCAGTACGTCAAGCACCAGCTGCAACACAAGTTGCAGGGGGCACGGAGCAAACACCTGATAGAAATACGATTGTAGCCCGCCAGCAGGGACTGATTGCGGCTGGGCATGATTTGGGCCCTCGTGGAGCTGATGGTGTGTGGGGTAGACGCAGCCAGCAGGCAGATGCTGCTTATAAGCAGGCGACAGGAAAAACGATTGCGGAAACGCTGCAAGCCCAACCTGTAGCACCAACCACGCAGGTTGCAGCGGCAGGCGAGCCCCGGGCGACGCCAGCGCAACCAACACAGGCTGCACCATCTCAAGCAACGCAGGCCGCTCCTGCAATTACTCCCGTGGCGGCGCTTGATGATGCCCCTAATCGCAACACGCGTCAGGCAACAGGCAGGGTGCATTTGGATAAGGCACTAGGCGCAGCAGGGCTAAACACAGCATCAGAGGTGGATGCATTGCGCAATCAGCGCGGACTGAGAGATGCATCGCCTTCACAAATGCAAGCCGCACTGCGCGATGATGTGCGCGCAATACAGCGTGAATTGAAAGATGCTGGATTTAACGTAGGCAGAGCAGATGGATTGGTAGGTGCGCGCACAGAACGTGCTTTGGCAGCATTCCGCGAGCAAAGAGGGGCTGAACCTCAAGCCATTGGGCGCATACGTGCCTCTGCAACGCCAAATGAACGTGAAGTGCAGGCGTCTATTCCCAAGCCCGAGCTGGCACCACCACCCAGTGGAATTCAGCTCACCGCACAGATTGCAGAAGATAACCGGCGCTTAGCCGCCGCGCAGCAAGCGGCGAGTGAAACCAAGCTGAATGAAACAGGCACTCGAGGCGGCGAAAGCGCATCGGCCGCGGAACCTAAAACACCTACGCAGGTTGTAGCTGTAGCTCAAAACAGAGAGGGCCGTGGAGCTGGCCCCGTTTAAGCTAACTCATCATTCGCTATGGCTTGCCGCTTCACCACCACGCACCACACCCATGCGGTATTTACCTAAATCATCGTAGTAATCCGCGGTGGTGTGTACTGTAGGTACTTGCACCGAGTTATTATTGGTGATGAAGGCATGGTAGGGCAGTTTGCGCACATGGTTGAATAGTATCGTTGCCGCAATCAGGAAGCTGATACATGACGACAGGAAGAACCCGTAGCCATAGAACTCGAACCCGAATTGCAGTGTCACGATGGTGAACAACGCATTGGTGACGAAATAGGTGATGAAAATCCACATATTGGCGCGTCTGCAATCAAAGTATTGCAGAATGATGCTTGAGAAGAGCAGCAGTGCTTGGAAGAAGGTTCCAAGCGCACCAAGGCGGAAAATGCCAAGCTGCAGATAGAACATGTGCAGCAAATCAAACAGTTTTGGCGCCAGCAGAATGGTGATGAAGCAGATAGCGCCCTGCATCATCAGCAGATTGCGGCCACCCTCCAAAATGCTTTCGATGATATTGCTGTGGAAATGGCGAATGCGCTTGAGCGATGCGTGCGCCAAGATATTGCCGTAAAAGCGGCGATAATGATGGAAGAAGTTGGTTTCTACACTGAATACGAATAACGCGAGGGCTGGAAGAATGGTCATCGCTGCCATAAACATCGCGCTGTCATAATCAGGGTAAAAGCGCATTTTAGTTTCTAACACTGCTGATTCTGGGGCAAACCACATAATCCATTTATCGATCCAGAGTGCGGCGTTATAGAACAAACCACCTACCGCAAGTTCCCAGTATTTCGACCAGAAAGGCTTCATCGCGAATTCGCTGGTGAGGCGGTAAGGATATTCCGCGAAAATACGTGCGGTGAGCAGGAAGATGATAACGGTGAGGCCCACGCAGTAGCTTGCCACCATGCGCGCAGCATTGCCATCGCCAAAGTAGTTGGCAACCACAACAGCCACCACCATGCCTATTATGAAAGCGCGTGTCACGGCAGCAAAATCTTTGAGTGCGGTGAGATACACGGCAAGCAGCCACACGGTTGCAATCAAGAACAGGTTAGCGAATGCAGCCAGACGCAGGCCAATATCCATATCGAATACAAATCCGTACCAGATGATACCAATCGGCAAGCAGCAGAGATTGGCGATAATCATCGATTCAAGCATTACAGTCGGGGTCGAAGTCACATCTTTTACGTGGATATGATCGGCAAGGTAGCGCGTCATAATCATGAAAATAGGGGCAGAAAGCACGAGTGATACAGAGAAGTTATAGACAATCACGCTGCGGAAATTCATCAGCTCCGACGAACCGTCGCCACCGTAAAGATAGGTGGTGATGGCAAGCGCAATCACGGTGAATAACCATGGGCCTGCAATGGCAAATGCCGAATGCAGATACGCCGCAGCGATACCCATCAGGTCATCACGCTTTGCAAGCTTATTTAGTTCGAATCCAATACCAGCCATGTTCGTCTTCCTTAAAGCGTCAGTTAGCGGCGCAAATATTGCGCGTAGAGGTTACGGTAAGATTGATGCAGTGTCGCAAGGTTGTAGTAGTTTGCGATACGTTCCTTGATAGCGCGTGAGGCGTTATCGTATTGCGTGGTATCTGAAAGCAGCGCATAGATGGCTTCTGCCACCGAAGCAGGGCTCGCAAGCGGGGTAACAATACCGCCAGCCCCAAGATTCGGGCTTTCTTCCTCGGTGCCTTCGATAAGTTCACGGCATGCACCCACATCAGTTGCAACGATGGGCACACCTGCTGCACCCGCCTCCAGAATAACAAGGGGTTGTGCCTCAGATACGCTGGTGAGAACGAGTAAATCAATGTTGGGAATATATTCTTCAACACGTGATTGACCTGTGAACACGACATTATTTTCAAGCCCCAAAAGTTGCACCATATTGAGGCACTCTTGGTAATACTGTTTGTCTTCGTCGGTTGGCCCGATGATGTAGGCCTTCAAATCCGGCGCGTATTGACGCAAAATAGCGCAGGCGCGGATATAGGTTTTGATATCTTTGATAGGTACCACGCGGCCAATGAGCGCGATGGTGGGCTGCGATTGGCGGCGGTGCTGCAAACCACCAAAGCGCTTGATATCGACACCGTTTGGAATGACCTGCATTTTCGCAGGGTCTGCACCATCTTCGATTTGTGGAATTTGGTTGCCTTTGAACAGCGTGATGATGTTATCGCTCGCCGCATAGGCAAGCTTCGAGAAGTTGTTGATCGAATCAATCCACA
This sequence comes from Rickettsiales bacterium, assembly GCA_027489915.1. GTDB lineage: Bacteria > Pseudomonadota > Alphaproteobacteria > Rickettsiales > UBA3002 > JAIXZB01. The sequence continues at coordinate 22,034 of JAIXZB010000139.1, forward strand.
TATCGCGCAGATCGCGGCGTGGTTTGTCGATAGTGAGTGCTTTTGATGCGGTCGCTTCCAACCAATCGGCAGAGGTTACTTCGATACGGCGCTCGTTGGTGTAAATACCATGCTCGGTGATGATAACAGGACGTCCTGTTTCGACCTTTGCACGCGCTGCCATAAGGCCAGCATAGCCAGTCGACATAGCGTGATACACATCGGCCTGAGGAAGCGGAGCGAGCAGCATAGAATACAGTCCACCTACGATGGAACGGTAGGACCAGAAATAATCGAGGAAGGATTGCTCGGGGTAAGTCGCTTCATAAAGCGCAAGCAGTTGTGTCCAGGCTTCTTCGCGGTCGAGCAAGGCTTGAGTGCCTAGTGTGCCAATGCCGCTGATAGCTTGGATAATACGTTTCAGTTCATCTA